>JAKFFK010000292.1:0-25302 GCA_036675285.1 Paucimonas sp.
TGCAACGTTGGCAGGAATTCGCGCCGCATGCGGCGCGCTGCAAACGCCCGAGCGCCTGCCAGCGCGAAGGGGAGCAACGAAGTCAGGCGGGGAAAGCCGCAATTTATACCCATTGAAATTAGCTGGACGGTCTACTAGACAAGCAACGGCAACGGACAATAGTGTAGTCCGTTTCGCAATTTCCATGCATGTCGGTAAGCAAAGCTTCTGTCTGTGCGGCCTTGAGGCGGAACCTTTAGCCCGGTGCGGGAGGGGCTTCCGGTAATTCACCGGCAACGTTTGCCGGTGTCGGGGCCGGCGCATTGTCGCCGCGCGCGCCGATCACCATCTCACTCATCCAATTGACCAGCAGCGAAGTATAGGCGCGCTGGTGGCCTTCTTTGGTCAGACCATGGTCGGCGCCATCGATCACGCGATAGGTCAGCGAGCGCGGCTGCATCGCGGCTTCCAGATAACTGGTGATGACCGCGTGCGGAATCACCTGATCACGCTCCGATTCGACCAGCAGCACATCGCCGCGGAAGCGGGCACAGGCGCGCAGCGCCCGGTTATCGGTAGCTGATACCAGTTGCTGCCGGTAAGCATTCAAATCCTGGTCCTTGTGCAATTGCCGCTTCGGCAGATGCCAGCCGCTGTCCATGTAGAGCGCCGGTGCCCGCAGCACCAGCCATTTCACCGCCCGCGTCGCAGTCAGGATCGCCGCCAGGTAGCCGCCATAACTGCTGCCGACGACTGCGATTGCCGCCGGATCGACCATGCGATGCGCGGCAAGTACATCGTAGGCCGCCAGCACATCGTGCAGATTGTTTTCGCGCGAGACGGTTTCGTACTGTGGCCGGGTGCCGGCATGGCCGCGCAGATCGAGCGTCAGGCACACGCAGCCCAGCGCGGCAATTTCGCGCGCCCGCGCCAGGTATTGTGCCTGGCTGCCGCCCCAGCCATGCACGAACAGGACGCCCGGAATCATGGTCGAGGGCGTCACGATGGTGCCATCGATCTGGCCGCCATCGACGGCAATGGCGATGCTTTCGTCACGGGTGGGCATAAGGTTCTAGGCGCGCATATTTGGTGATCGGGCCGATGCGTTCATCGACTTGCTGGCAATAAATCATTGCGTCGGGTGGCAGTGTTGGGTTGGCTTGATAGGTTTCAGTTGTCGAGGCCTGCACCACGTTCAATCCAGGGTCTGCCAGGAAGGCTTCGAGCGCAGCGATTTCAGCGCCACTGGCGCCGCCGATGCGCCAGGATTGTTCAAGCACGCCGGAATGCCAGCGTCCCTCTTCATCGATGCCCTGCGCCACATCATAATTGCAGCGCGACGCCATGATGCCGGGAAACGAAGCCATGGCGGCGGCATGGTAAGCACGGGCCTGGGCAATTGCGGTCCGGGTTGCATCGCTCAGATCCAGTGCGAGCAGTGCATCAAAGTTGCCGCGCACTACCGTCAGGCTGGAGCCGCCATAGACTTCTTCGCCATGGCTGTTGCGAGTTAAGTGCTGGATGCCGCAATAGGTGGCCAGCAAGGGGCCGACCCGTACCTGGCCGACGCTATGCGTGGCCACATCGCTCAGATTACGTTCGAGCACCAGGCCGACCTGCGCGAGTTCTGCCACATCCAGCGCTTGCAGCGCCGACTCCAGCATGCCGGCGTCGGCGATCACGGACTGGCCGGTGCCGCCGATGCCGCTGGCTTTTTTTAGACGTACACGACCCTGCCGCAATAAGCTGGCCGCTGCCTGCCGAGCATCGTCTGGCGTAAACGCCGAAAAACCTGGTAGTACGACCGGCTGCACGCGCTGCGCAAAATCAGGCGACCATCCAATCGGGGCTTGGGCTGCGGCATGGGCTAGCGGATGGGTAATGATTTTAGTGGCGGCAAACGGGAATGGCACCACGCCACCAAACAAATCCTGCTCTCCGTTAATGCCGAGTTGGCGGGCAAGCTCGAGCGTCGCCAGCGTGTCGCTTGGGACAAAGTAGAGTGGTGTCTGGTAACTGCCGGTACTGTCGAATTCGCCGGCAAATTCGAACCCCTTGATCGCGGCCAGTTTGCGCGCCAGCGTGCTTTGGCTGACACGTTCATGGCCACGCGGGTTGATAATCGGATTGCACCGGTAGACCACCACGCTGCCGCGCTCAGCGGCCAGCCTGCTTATAGCGTACGCCTGCTGTAGATCCATTGCATTCCCCGATATTTTGAAACAGCAGTCAAATCTGAACAAGTGCCGACAGTACGCCACCGAGGCTTGCTCACATGCATCCTTCAATGGCCCGCAAATTCCATGCAAAAATCGCGCCCATAGATTTCCCGGCGCCGAATTCGTCTGTGTCGCCTATGTAAGGGCAGCCACTTGCGTAGCCACCTGGCTGGAACCAATAGCATTCGATGTGCATCAGAGAGTTTTACGCAATCTGCGTATCTATCTGGAGGAAATATCATGGCATTAGGCTCAGACATTGGCCGCATCCTGCAGCAATACAAGGGCGTGCCGGGACAATCAAGCGACCATGTGGAACAGGATTTCGACCAGGTTTCGCGCGCGGCTGATCCGGATGAATTGAGCGATGGCTTGAATGAAGCATTTCGCTCCGATCAGACGCCACCGTTCGGCAATATGGTCAGCCAATTGTTTTCGCAAGGCGATGCCAGTCAGCGCACCGGCATGCTGAATCAATTGCTGGGTGCGCTGGGCCCGACCGTTGCCGGTTCACTGCTCGGTGGCCGCAGTGCCGGCGGACTGGGCGCCTTGCTGGGCGGCGGCGCAGGCGGCGGTATTCTGAACAGTTTTCTCAACCGTATCGGCAGTGGCGAGCAAGCGCAATTGTCGCCGGAAGAAGTCAATCAACTGAGTCCGGAGCAGGTGCAGGAAATCGCCAATCGTGCCGAACAGGAAAATCCCGGCATCGTTGATCAGATGAGCCGGTTTTATGCACAAAATCCAACGCTGATCAAAGCACTTGGCGGTGCGGCATTGGCAATAGCATTGGGAAAAATGGCGCAACGCAATCGATAGATAGACGGTCGGCGCAGCGGCGCGCTGCCGTTGCACCGCGACTTTGTTGTGTCAATGCTCGCGGCAGCCGCGCTCAGCTCGCTTGGTATAGCGGGTTTTTTATGCGCATGCATGTCTTGAACGCAGTGGGTTGCGTGACTGGTATCCAAGTCTGTACTGGCATGCGAGCGCCAGTTGCCGACATTGGAAAATCCGGCTGCCTGCCTTACACTGCATGCTCCGTTTGAGAAATCAAATAATTATTGATCAAGGGCATGCATGTCTGAAAAAATACCTTATTTACTGTCGGCGCCACGATCTTTGCCGGCTGGCTTGGCAATGGCGCCGGCACGTCCGTGCGCCGCGCAGTACCTGAGCTGGAGCGTGAAAATGCTGCCGGCATGATTCATTTTGCCGCAGATGACGGCGAACAGATTCACGTCCATGTCACCGGCAGCGGCCCGCCACTAGTCATGCTGCATGGCTGGACCGCTAGCCATGCAGAGTGGCGAATGTTCATCAAGGAACTTGCATGCCATCATCGCCTGTACCTGTGGGATGCGCGCGGCCATGGCGGCCATCCGCTGCATGTAGGCACCACCGCAACGCTGTCGCGCATGGCGCACGACTTGCGCCAGATGCTGGAATATTTCGAGTTGACCGATGCGAGCCTGGTGGCTCATTCGATGGGCGCGCTAACGGCTTGGGAATATGTGCGCCAGTTCGGCACTGCAGGATTGGCGCGTATCTGCGTGATTGACCAGTCCCCCAAGCTGGTGACAGATAGCGGATGGGCATTGGGGATTTATGGTGATTTTGATGCGGTCCTGGCAGCGCAATTTATGCAAGAATTACGCACTGATTTTGTCGAAACCGTATTGCGCCTGAGTGCGCACGGACTCAATATCCGCGCGCGTGCAAGCTATGCACAAAATTCCCGTGGCTGGCAGCGCGAGCGAGAGCGACTCGCCCAGCTGGCACCGGCGCCGCTGATAGACATTTGGGACAGCTTAACCCAGGCAGATCTTCGCACTACCATCCCAAAAATTAATTTGCCGGCGCTCTTGATCCATGGAGAGTGCAGTAATTTTTATCCGCTAAAAACTGCAGATTATTTGCATGCGCAGATGCCGAACGCTGCATTGCAAATCTATGGCGACACCGATCATAATCCGCATCTATGGCAACCGACGCGATTTCTGCGCGACTTGCTGACATTCACAAAGCAGGGCAGGTGCTGATCCCCGTGTCGGCCCTATGCAAGCAAGCCGCTGCCGGCTTCAGTTGCTACGATTCATCGCCGGCCGGATTGCATAGGCCAGACGGCAAGTGGCACGCCGATCTCCCATCATGTAACGTAATTCATTGACGCTGATGCCGGTGACCTCCTGCATCCACAACAACATGGAACCGCCGATTGCCATGCGTCCGTCGCGGATATCGCGAATCACCCGTTTTGCCACTTTCAACCGGCGCGACAGCGCACCATCGCTGTCAAGTCCAAAATGCCGCAGCAATGCATCGAGCATGCCGGCAGGATTGTATTTGGTAGACATCTTTGCTTGATTCATTATTTGCATTCCATTCAACGAGATACGAAAGTTCATTGACCGACCGACAAGCTTGAAGTTCCAAATGATCCACCCATCCAGGCACTGGATAAAGAATAAATGTTTGCTTGCCGCTGATTGCGCCAATTAGTGTTTTGTAATTGCAATGGTTCGATGTTGCAACAAGGATTGATTTCTATCCACGTCATTTCTGCATGGTTTTCCGGTGCTTGTGACGGCTGCCAAGCTTTAATTGTCCGCATATCAAGAAAAGCGCCATGAGCGTATGGCACTTTACGCGCCACACAGTTAAATCCCCATCACGTAAAAATCCGCACGATATGGTTTGTGAATACAGAGATTAAATCAGCATTTTTATGGTGATGTTGATTAGTTGATTTATGCAGAACTTTGTCTAGTCACTGTGTTCTACAGCGTGTGTCGGGAATGCCGGCTGTTGCCAACACAAGCTTGATGCGATGACCGCTTTCATCTTTCATTACGCTTGTTTCAATTTAAGGAGGCAATAATGGGAACGCAATTGAATCAACATCAGCGATCGCGCCTGCCAGGCATGCAGACGATTGAGCGAAAAATCAGGGAAATGGCCCGAAAAAAAGGCATGCTTGTGTTGGACTGCAGCTGGAGCATGGGTGGTCGCAGCCTGCATGCTGCGCCATACCGGCTCGATATCATCATCGGCAGCAGAATCGAAAAGATTTATTTTACCGAACGCGAACTGGCGCAATGTGCGCAGGCATCGATAGACGATGCCACACTGGTGCGGCTATATCGGGTTCTTTGCCGCATCCACGAAGAGCAGGTGCCGTTTGCGATTTCATCGCTCAGAGATGTCATGGCACGGGTGCGACCATAATGAAGAGGATTTTTTCATCCTGTTGCCAGTATGGACAGGATGATATTGAGATGCGCAGCAAGGATCGATGCGCGTCAGAATTTTGGAATGCGCAAGGTTTTACTGATCATCAAGCTGCCCGACAATACAAACAATAAAACCATTGGATGCAGTTCCCAAGGCCCCAGTTGCCAGCTGCCGCCATATAAATCCGGTCCCAGACGTTCCTGCCATGCGGAAAATGCCAGCACCGCTGTGATCAATACGCTGCTCGGAATTGGAGTGCCTTCGAAATAGGCAACCTTGTTGCCGTTGCCTGAAAGCGATTCTGCCGTGACGTTGAAGCGCGCCAGCCGGCTGACGCCGCAACATACAAAATAAATCAGCGCCAGCCAGTCCCAGCCGCCGCGCATGCCAGCGGCAAAACCGAGCGCCACCGGGGCAACGCCGAACGATATGATATCGGCCAGGGAATCGAGCTCGCGTCCAAGCGCAGAATGACTCTGCCGCCAACGTGCAATACGTCCATCCAGAACGTCAAAGGCAAATGCCGCCGGCGCCATGGCCGCCGCTGCTAGAAAATGGGCGATCGACCGGCTTTCCAGATACACCATTGAAAGAAGAATCGCTGCAAGACCGCAGGCGGCATTGCCCAGCGTGAAGAAATCCGCGAGATGGAACTCGCGGATCATCGAAAAGTGCCGGGGAGGTGTCGGTGATGTCATTGTGGTTATGGTGATATGGAATGCTTGCGTACAGTGGATCATGCATCACGGGGCAAGCGGCGCCGCTGCAAGCTTCCTGGCAGCAGCAGCCCCATTAGTTGCAGAATTGCAATGCGCGCTCCTCGAATTGGATGCGCCGATCAGCGTCAGTGCGGGCGTATCCAGGAAAAAAGCGTCCCGGTCCATGCAGGCACCCGGCTCAACAGTGCTTCTGTTTCTTCTACCGTATGGCGTAATTGTGACCGGTCATGAGTGTGCTCGCAGCCGCAGGCGGCACAAGCCAGTTTTTCATTTGAGTACAGGCGCTCCAGTGTTTCCTTGCATTGAAAGCCGCAATGTTCGCAACAAGTATTGATCATGATATCAGGCTTGAAATACTGGATCGTCATCAGATTCCTTTGTTTGAGCAGCAAACGGCGTATTTTTTTAAAATTTCTACAAAACGTGCCAGATTTTCCGGACTACTCGAGCTCGTAAGCAGCAAGTCTGTACTCAGTTGGCGCTGCCATGACCACGTTTTCCAGCGGCATGCTGCAAAATCCATGCGGCTGGACAGCTGCGTCTACAACATGCACCGGCTTATCCTCAACTGGTCGGTAAAATATTCACGTGAGGCAGGCGGCGCACGCATTCCAGTTCATTGCCTTCCGGATCTTTTTCAGCCAACGCATGCACCCAGCCGAGTACTTCATCAGCGCTCACCACGCCGCTGATCAAGCTGGTGCGCAGACGACTATACGCTTCCAGTATCAGCGGATCGGCTTCAATCTCGGGCTCATCATGCGCTGACAGAGCGATCAAGCCTTCGATATTGGCCAACTCGTTGATCAAAATTTCACGCAATGCGGTCACCCCGGAGACTGCATCATCTGTATGCCGGACACGCATCTTTTCCATTTCCTTGTCCCTTTTATCCACGATCAATCGATAAGCCTGCTGCTTGCTTGACATGCTTGAATGATAAGCAAGGCATGTGCCTGACTAGAGTGGCTGCATAGATCAGAAATGATGCTGCGTGAAGACGATATTGCAATAAGGTAATGTCTTTGATGCTGTAACGATGTGCATCAAAAAACCAATCCGGTGCTTGTGATGCGATAAACATCGCATGCACTTCAAAAGCATCACCGATGAGGCAAATGCATTCAAGGCAGCCCTTAAGTGATATCAAACATCCCAAGTTTGTAGCCAAATATTTTTAAATAATTTCCAGGTAAGCATAAAAAGCTTGTTTAGGAAAATTAATCATGACAAGCAATGCAAGCCCGCATATTAGATAAGCGAAAATAAAGAGTGGACAGGAAATCCAAGCCCTTAGCCATTTTGCGGATTCGTGGGTTCTGTCAGGCAAAAATTACCAGTTGGAAGGAGCGGCAAGGGTGTGGCTTTCTTACTCCGAACAGCAGGGGTAAAATAGCGTTGGGCATATATCAATTTCCCCTAATTATCTTGCATGCTTTTGGCCGGGTCGACGGCTGGCCGGACGTTTTACTTGCGCAAAATGTATTGCGCCACAAGTCGAAGCTTGGTTTGTTCCTGCTGATGCCCAAACCATGCAAGCGCTATTTTTCTGTTTTTCTGCGCTGAACAAGCAGTTGCCAGATCATGCTGTAGGTAAGCAGCAGCACGCCAAAGCTGGAGATGGCGATGATGACGGCTTCCCGCACAAAGTCCTTCACCCCCATCAATCCATAGGATGCGGTGTAAGACTGAAGCGCGAGCCACAAGCCAAGCACAGGCGGCAAAGCCAGCAAGATGCCGATTGCCGCATGCCGCTGCCGGCCGGACAGCGTTGCGGGCGTCGTCACACTGCAGTCGGGCGCTGCGCTGAGCTGATGTCTGGCCCACAGCCACACAAACACGGAGCCTGCAGCCGTGCTGGCATGCTGCAGGATTTTGTAGGGATAGACATGATATTCGCCCACTGAAAAAAGATAGCTACTCAAGGATGGCAGAATGAATGCGGTTAGCCAGCTGTAGTGGGTAAACGCATCCCAGGCCAGATGAGTGAGGATGCCGATTAACAGGGATGCGGCAATTGCCAGCCCGGATGCGCGCGGCAGCAGCGGCGCCTTGCCGGGTGCCGGGACGATGCGTGCGACCAGTGCTGGCGGCAGAAGAGCGACGATCGGCAGTTTCAAGAGCAGGTGGAAAACCAGATACAGGGCCATGCCGACCGGCAGGCAAAACCAGGCGATGCCGGCCAGGCTATGGCTTTCCCCGCGATCGACATCAAAGGGCAGGAAATACTGAAAGTCCGGCACCATGCTGCCGATGATCAGCGCCGAAAGCACTGCATGGCGCTGCAACGCGCGGTACACGGGAAAGACGGCGGCGGGATGGGCAAAGGTAAACGGCATCGATGAAAACCTGTGGCTGGAAATGACGGAAGCTGGCCAGGATCTGAAGACCAGCGCTGGGCGACGCAATCAAGGGGCGATTACCGCTATCGCTACGCCGCGGGCAGTTTCTTTTGCCAAAACATGGCGCTGCCCATTTGCGGATCAAGCGCATAAGCGGCATAACCGCATGACGCGTACAAGGCGCGCGCCACTGCATTGCCTTCCAAGACTTCCATGGTCAGCTTGCAGCAGCCGCGTTGCAGGGCAATTTCTTCGGCCTTGGCCAGCATGCGCCTGGCAATGCCCTGGCCGCGGAATGGCGGCAGTACCGTCACGTCATGGATATTGAGCAGCGGCTGGCAGGCGAAAGTCGAAAATCCTTCGATGCAAATCACCAGTCCTGCCGGCTGATCATCGACAAAGGCCAGAATGACATGCGCGGTGTCGCGTTTTTGGAGTTCGGTCACCAGATTGGCCTGCGCGAAGGGCGAGAGCGCCACGCCACCACCCATGATATCCAATGCATAAGCATTCAATAGGGCGACAATCGCGTTGGCGTGACGTGCACAGGACAGATCGGCTTTCAGGATCGCTAACACGGACATATTCCTTGGGAAGTCAGATATGGAGAAACGTCATTATCCCTGAAAACAAGGCATATTCCGGTATCACGCTTCTAAACCGGAACCAAGATGCCGGATCTGTTTCTAAACAGTCCGAGATACGGACGAAATCGTTGGTTCGGATGGAGTTTTCTTGCTCAATTCCGAAACTTGTCACTATACTTGCGGGCCGCAGCAGCATTGCGGCCCGTTTATTTTGTAAACGTGCTGAAGTTTTCAGCATATCGACTACTGAGCTGTCATGTCAAAAATTCAATCCCGCAAACCAATCGAGATCAAGATTTCCACCGTGGTGGCGGTCTCGATCATCTTGCATGAAGCTGATCTGCAGGTGCTCAACCAGGCCATGCTGGAAATGACTGGCGGCGCGCCCGACTATTTCGACGACGAGTTTGCCGTGATCGATGTCGGCGCGGCCGACATGGCGGGACGGAGCATCGACTGGGTGGCGCTGATTGCCTTGTTCAAGTCGTACCGCCTGAATCCGGTGGCAGTGCGCAATGCGTCGCCCGACAGCGCGCCGCAGATTCTGGCATCCGGCCTGAGCCTGGACGTGATGGCCAAACCACCGCGCGAATCGCAAGATGAAATTGCGCCAGCTGCACCGATTGCCATCCCGATTGCCGCTGCCGTGGCACTGCCGCCGGCGCGCGCCATGATCATCGATACGCCGGTGCGCGCCGGTCAGCGCATCTATGCCCGTGATGCCGACTTGATCGTCACTGCGATCGTCAACAGCGGCGCCGAGCTGATCGCAGACGGCAGCATTCATGTGTATGCGCCGCTGCGCGGACGTGCGCTGGCCGGTGCCAGCGGCGACACCAGCGCGCGGATTTTCGCGATGAACATGGAAGCCGAGCTGGTGTCGATCGCCGGCATTTACAGCACCTTTGAAAACGGCTTTGCATCTAATATCTTCCATCATCCGATACAGGTTCGGCTGGTAGGGGACCGCATCGACGTACTGCCGGTCAATATCAATTAAATCCCAATAATCATTCTAATCAGTCGGGGAATGGAGTGACGCTGCGCTTAACTCCATTCCGTATTTTGGTCAGTTGGGGACAGAGTACCGCTGCGCTTAACTCTGTCCCGAAATATTTAAATTAAGGAGTCTGTTGTGGCAAAGATCATCGTGGTGACATCGGGCAAAGGGGGCGTCGGCAAGACTACCTCCAGCGCCAGCTTTTCTTCGGGCCTGGCCCTGCGCGGACACAAGACCGCCGTGCTGGACTTCGACGTCGGCTTGCGCAACCTCGATCTGATCATGGGCTGCGAGCGCCGCGTGGTGTATGACCTGGTCAATGTCGTCAACAAGGAAGCCACGCTGAACCAGGCCCTGATCAAGGACAAGCATTGCGATAACCTGTTCGTGTTGCCGGCTTCGCAAACCCGCGACAAGGATGCCTTGACGGAAGAGGGCGTCGAGCGCGTCCTGAACGACCTGTTGGCAATGGACTTTGAATACATCATTTGCGATTCGCCGGCCGGCATCGAGCGCGGCGCAGTGATGGCGCTCACCTTTGCCGACGAGGCGATTGTGGTGACTAACCCGGAAGTGTCGTCGGTGCGCGACTCCGACCGCATTCTTGGCATCATCCAGGCCAAGTCGCGCCGCGCCCGAAACGGCGGCGAGCCGGTCAAGGAGCATTTGCTGATCACCCGCTATGTCCCGAAGCGGGTCGAGGCGGGCGAAATGCTGTCGTATACCGACGTGCAGGAGATTCTGCGCATTCCGCTTTTGGGCATCATTCCGGAGTCGGAATCGGTGCTGCATGCATCCAACCAGGGTAACCCGGCGATTCACATGGCCGGCAGCGACGTGGCGCAGGCGTATCAGGATGTGGTGGCGCGCTTCCTGGGTGAGGATGTGCCCTTGCGTTTCAGTGATTATGAAAAACCCGGCTTGCTCAAGCGGATTTTTGGAGGCAAGTGAGATGGCACTTCTTTCCTTCCTGTTCAATAGTAAACCGAAGACGGCAAGCGCGGCCAAGGAGCGATTGCAAATCATCATCGCGCGTGAGCGCAATGGTCGCGCTGGACCGGATTTTCTGCCGGCGCTGCACAAGGAATTGATTGCGGTGATTTCCAAGTACACCAAGGTCAATCCCGACGATATCAAGATCTCGCTGGATCGCCAGGGCAATCTTGAAGTGCTGGATGTGAATGTGGTGTTGCCGGACGCAGTGGCGGTGAAATAAGCTCGCTTGCGAGGGCGGGCATGCAGCATGCCCGCCAGCCTGCCGTTCCGGTTACAGCAGCGGCCCAATCAGCGCCAGCGTATGCTCCAGCAGCTTTTCCTGGAAGGGCCGGGCCAGCCACTGTTGCAGCGTGATGCGGTGCGATTGCTGCAGATCCTGGCGGAAAATTTCAATTTGTCGTCGCGCAAACCCTGCATCATAGACATTCAGGTTCGCTTCGTCATTCAGGCGAAACGAGCGCTCGTCGAAATTGGTCGAGCCTACCGATACCAGCAATTCGTCAACCACCATCACCTTGCAGTGATACATGGTCGGCTGGTATTCGAAGATCTCCACGCCGGCCTCCAGCAGGTCGTACCACTGTCCGCGCGAGGCGCGGCGCACGGTTTCGGTATCGATATATTGACCCGGCGTGATGATTTGCACCTTGACACCGCGCCCGACCGCATCCATCAGCGCCTGGCGCACCAGCTCATTCGGGACGAAATACGAGCTCGACAGATAGATCGATTTTTGTGCGGCGGTGATGGCCAGCAGATACATCAATTCCATGCTTTCGCTGCCGCCGGATGGGGAGCTGGAAAACATTTGCGCAGGGCTGTCGCCCACTGGCGCCAGCACCGGAAAATAGTCCGCGCCGTGCAGCACCTTGCCGGTGGTTTGCATCCAATTGTCCATAACGACCGCCTGCATTTGCGCCACGACCGGGCCCTCGACGCGGAAATGTGAATCGCGCCAGTGTTCGGGATCTTGCGCATGGCCATTCCATTTGTCGGCAATCCCGACGCCGCCGGTAAACCCGATTTTTCCATCGACCACCAGCAGCTTGCGATGCGTGCGGTTGTTGAAGCGGCCAAGGTTATACCAGCGTAGCGGCCGGTATTTGAGGATATCGACGCCGGCTTGCCGCATTGCCTCAATCTGCGTCTCTTCCATCTTGCTGCTGCCGACCCAGTCCAGCAGTACATGCACCTTGACGCCGGCGCGGGCGCGTTCTGCCAGCGCGTCGGCAAATTGCCGGCCGGTCTCTCCCGACCAATAGATATAGGTTTCGAAGGTGATCGTCTTTTGCGCACCCCGAATCGCTTCCAGCATCGCAGGGAAAATTTGATCGCCATTCAACAGTGCCTCGACCCGGTTGCCCTGGACGATGGTCGGGCCCAGCATCACGCCCATGGTGCGCAGGAACTGCGCGTCATGGATCGCATACAGGTGCGGAATATCGCGCTGCACTTTCTTTTCGCCCAGCGTGAAATTCACCGCGATCAGCACGATGATCAGCGTCGCCGTGACGCTGCCGAGAATGATCAGCATTTTATTGAGGCGGGAACGGGTTTTCCACTGCATGATGAAAGCATGAGTTGCGCATCGGCGGCGTCAAATCGAGATGTTTGCCTCAGGATCTGAGCAAAAAGCCCGCGTTGACAAGATGCATCTACGTTAGCGCATCCGGCGATGATGTTCGTTAGCTTTCGTCAATATTTTCCCTGTAAAACATCCTTACCATCCGAAACCCTGCGCAAACCACTGCTACCGGCTACAATGCAGCCTGAAGCAAGCCAGACAGCCGCTGGCGGGCACGCGACCTCGGTCGTGTTGCCCGCGGGAGGAAGGTCCGGACTCCATAGAGCAGGGTGACGGTTAACGGCCGTCCGCTGAAAGCCTGCCCGGCGCAAGCCGGGAGGGTATAAGGCGAGGAATAGGGCCACAGAGACGAGCGTATTCAGTTACGGTGAAACGCGGTAACCTCCACCCGGAGCAATTCCAAATAGGCACGCGTTGAGGCGGCTCGCGGAGCGTGCGGGTAGGAAGCTTGAGCCGTGGAGTAATTCACGGCCTAGAGGAATGGCTGTCATAGCAAGCAGGGCAACCTGTGCGCCGTAACAGAATCCGGCCTATCGGCTTGCTTCATTTTTCTTCAAAACGGCATGCGGTGTGGTCAAGATTGCCGATGCCTGTCAAATTCGCGTCACAATTTTCATTGTGAAATTTCTATTGCCAACCACATGGCGCGCGTCGTTCCTCTCGCGCGGCGTGGCATCGACAATAAATCTCCTTGCTTGCCATGAGCATCGTTCATTGGTAACAACGGCCGTAACTTTTTGACAATAGCTGCAATACCTGCGATGCACTGGTTCATTGCTATCGGCCGCTGCTACACGATTGTTTCTGTTCGGAATTCTTCTTCTTTCGCGCTGTTGCAAACCCAAACACATGTGTTTATCTGAGATGCTACTTTCATAGTGCTCGATAAGTGCTTAATTTTGCACACTATTTCTTTGTGATGGCGCATCAACGATATGCGCTAAGTGTTTGACTCCATTGGAAAAAATATCAATTTCGCTAACGAATATTACTTGACCGCAAAAAGGTCCTCCTCTAAAGTGGGTGCAAGTGTGAAAAAGTGTAATTTTGTGGGAGAAATTGAGGCGGATTTAAGCTTCGCCAAAATTTCATCTCCGCAATAAGCCAGTAAAAAGAGAGGGTCTTCCCAGTGTTCCAAGGTGCGTCAGCGTTGAATCTCGATGCGAAAGGCCGGTTGTCGATTCCGGCCAAGCATCGTGACGCCCTGTCGGTGCAGTGCGAAGGCCGGGTCACGCTGACCAAGCATCCGCATGGTTGTCTGTTGTTTTTCCCGCGTCCGGTATGGGAACAGCATCGCGAGCAAATTGCCGCCTGGCCAATGTCGGCGCGCGCCTGGCAGCGTATTTTTCTGGGCAATGCATCGGATGTCGAGATGGATTCGGCGGGCCGGATCCTGGTCGCCCCCGAATTGCGCGCTGCAGTTGGCCTCTCGCGCGATGTGATGTTGCTCGGCATGGGCAGTCATTTTGAAATCTGGGATGCGGCCAAGCTGGCTGAAAGCGAGTCGCAAGCGATTGCGACCGGCATGCCCGACGTACTGAGTAATTTCTCTTTCTAGGCCCGCAATGAGTGAGCAAGCGGTGCCAGAGTTGCAGCACCGTACGGTGCTGCTGGAAGAGGCAGTTGATGCATTGGATATTGCCGGCGAGCGTGCCGGCGGTAGATATGTCGATGGCACCTTCGGACGCGGCGGCCATAGCCGCAGGATTCTGGAGCGCCTGAATGCCGTCGGCAGCTTGCTGGCGTTTGACAAGGATCCGCAAGCCATTGCGACGGCGCAGGCGATTGCGGATCAGCGTTTTGCAGTGGTGCACGGCAGTTTTGCAGGGATGCGCGATGCGCTGGTACAGCGCGGCGTTGCGCAAGTGGATGGGGTGTTGCTGGATTTGGGTATCTCGTCGCCGCAAGTCGATGATGCGACGCGAGGTTTCAGTTTTCGGGGCGACGGGCCGCTCGACATGCGCATGGATACCACGCGCGGCATGTCGGCTGCAGAGTGGCTGGCTGCCGAAGATGAACGGACTATCGAGAAAGTGATACGGGACTATGGGGAAGAACGGTATGCTTTTCAGATTGCAAAGGCGATTGTTGCTCGCCGGGCAGTCGAACCAATTTCAGGCACACGACAGCTTGCCCAGATCGTGGCACACGCCGTCAAAACCCGCGAGAAGGGCAAGGACCCGGCAACTCGCACCTTTCAGGCTATCCGGATTTACATCAATAAAGAGCTTGAAGAACTCGAAATAGGATTGAAGCAGGCGTTTGACCTGCTGGCGCCCAAGGGGAGATTGGTTGTGATCAGCTTTCATTCATTGGAAGATCGCATCGTCAAGCAGTTCATGGCTGGAAAAGCCAGACTGCCGCAGCCTGATCGCCGCCTGCCGATTCGCGCCGTCGATTTGCCGCAGCCGGAATTGAAGCTGCTGGCCAAAATCAAGCCGTCTGAGGCCGAGGTTGCCGCCAATCCGCGCGCTCGTTCTGCGGTAATGCGCGTGGCCCAACGTCTGCCTGCTGCCGGGAAGCCTCAATGAGCGGGCGTCTGAATCTGCTGCTGACGGTGCTGCTGGTGCTGTGCGCATTGTCGCTGGTGAATGCGCAATACCAGGCGCGCCGGCTCTTTATCGAGCTCGAACGTGCCCAGGCCGCAGCCCGCCAACTCGATGTCGAGTGGGCGCAATTGCAGCTGGATCAATCGACACTGGGCAAACATGCCCGCATCGAAGCCAATGCCCGGCGCGACTTGAGCATGGTGGCGCTGACCCCGGCACGCGCGCAATACCTGACGGCGGGTGCACGATGACACGCAACATGTCGCGTTCGGGTAGCAGCGCCAGGGTGGCGGCGTCAAAAGGCTTGCCATTTTCCGCCAGCCCGGTGCTGGCAGTGAAATTGCCGGCCTGGCGCTCGCGCGTGGTGCTGTTTTGCTTGTTCGTCGCCTTCGCCGCCTTGCTTGGCCGCGCGCTCTGGCTGCAAGGAATCTCCAACGAATTCTTGCAAAAACAGGGTGCGTCCCGCTACACCCGTACGCTGGAGTTGCCGGCCACACGCGGCAAAATCACCGACCGCCATGGCCAGGTGCTGGCATCGTCGATTCCGGTCAAGGCAATCTGGGCGATCCCCGAAGATGTGGCCGAGGCGCCCAAGGAAAAGCTGCAGATGCTGGCGCGGCTGCTGGAGATGGGCGAGCGCGAACTGCGCGCCAAGCTCGACTCCGACCGCAGCTTTGTGTATCTGAAACGGCAAGTCGAGCAGGATACCGCCGACAAGATTGTCAAGCTGGGCATCGCCGGGATTTATACCCGCAAGGAATACAAGCGCTTTTATCCGCAGGGCGAAGTCATGGCGCATGTGGTCGGCTTTACCAATGTCGAGGATATGGGCCAGGAAGGCATCGAACTAGCGGCGCAAAAAAGCCTGGCGGGCGTCACCGGCAGCCGGCGCGTCATCAAGGATCGCCTGGGACGCATCGTCGAGGATATCGAAGCGGTGCGTGAGCCGCATGATGGCCGTGACCTGGCACTGTCAATTGACAGCAAGATTCAGTACATCGCCTTTTCGCAGTTGAAGGAAGCGGTGGAAAAGTATCATGCCAAGGCAGCCGGCATCGTGGTGCTGGATGTGAAGACCGGCGAAGTGCTGGCGCTGGCCAACATGCCGACTTATAACCCGAACAACCGGCAGACATTGAGCGGTGCGCAATTGCGCAACCGGGTGCTGACCGACACCTTCGAGCCGGGCTCGGCCATGAAGTCGTTTACCGTGGCGCTGGCGCTCGAAAACAAGCTGGTATCGCCCAGCACGCAAATCCAGACCGCACCGGGACGCATGACAATCGGCTCGGCGACGATTGGCGATGCGCATGTGCATGGCCTGCTGACCGTCGCCGAAGTGATTCAAAAATCGTCGAATATCGGTACCGCCAAGCTGGCATTGCAAATGGAGCCGCAGGACATGTGGGAATTGTTTACTACGCTGGGTTTCGGTCAACAGCCGAGATTCGGTTTTCCCGGCGCTGTGGCAGGCCGCGTGCGCCCATACAAATCCTGGCGCCCGATCGAGCAGGCAACCATGAGTTATGGCCATGGCATTTCGGTATCCCTGCTGCAGCTGGCGCGTTCCTATCTGATTTTTGCCCGCAATGGCGACCTGATTCCGCTGTCGTTTCAGAAAGTGAACGATTCGCCGATCAGCCAGCGCGTCATTTCCGAAAAGACTGCGCTTCAGGTGCGCGCGATGCTGGAATCGGTGACGCTTCCCGGCGGCACCGCCACTCAGGCCCAAGTGCCGGGCTACCGTGTGGCTGGAAAAACCGGCACCGCACACAAGCTGGTGGGGGGGCGCTATGCCAATAAATATATCGCCTCGTTTGTCGGCTTTGCGCCAGTGTCCGATCCGCGCATCGTCATTGCGGTGATGATCGATGAGCCTTCCAGCAAGTCATACTATGGTGGCACCGTGGCAGCGCCGGTGTTTTCGGCCGTGGCCGCGAACGCCTTGCGTGCAATGAATGTGCCGCCGGATTCGTCGGTCACCGATATCATGATCCCGCAAGACACGCTCAGGGAGAACTTGTGATGCCGATCTCGACTGTAGATTTGCACGACATCAAGGCGTGGCTGCAGGCTAGCGCACCGGCCGCGCAGCTGTCAGCCGATTCGCGCAGCATCGCCAGGGGTGACATATTTTTTGCCTATCCCGGCGAAGCTGTCGACGGCCGCAAGTATATTTTGCAAGCCATTGCAAATGGCGCAACTGCAGTCGTCTATGAAACCGCTGATTTTGCGTGGGATGACAGCTGGCAGTTGCCGCATCTGGCCGTTACCGGCCTGAAAAAACTGCTTGGCCAGATCGCCAGCGATTTTTATGCTCAGCCAGATCAGGACATGTTTGTCGTGGCCATTACTGGCACCAATGGCAAGACTTCCTGCAGCCACTGGCTGGGGGCGGCATTGTCGCGCCTGGGAAACCCGGCCGGCGTGATCGGCACGCTCGGCGCCGGCATGTACCAAAACGGCACGCCGGATACATTCGAATCGACCGGCAATACCACGCCGGATGCATTGCTGCTGCAGCGCCGGCTGAGCCATATGCGCCAGGACGGCGTCCGGTCGCTTGCCATTGAAGCATCGTCGATCGGCCTGGTGCAGCAGCGCCTGGCGGGCATGCATATCGATGTGGCGGTATTTACCAACCTGACCCGTGACCATCTCGACTATCACGGCGACATGGCAGCGTATGAAGCGGCCAAAACCATGCTGTTTGACTGGCCTGGATTGAAACATGCTGTTGTCAATCTGGACGATGCCATGGGCCTGAGGCTGGTGCGGCATCTGGCTGAGAATGCATCCGCCGCCGCGATTCTCGGCTACAGCCTGGTCGGTAACACAGTCGAAGGCATCGCTGCGCTGCAGGCCGGCGATATCCGTACCAGTCATGCGGGCACTGCATTTTCGCTGACATCGCCGTTCGGAACTGCGCAGGTAAAAACCCAGCTGATCGGGCATTTCAATGTCAGCAACGTACTGGCAATCATTGCAAGCTTGCTGGCCAAAGGCGTCGACTGGCGCACGGCGATCAATACGGTTGAAACCTTAACCGCGGTTCCCGGTCGAATGCAGCAGCTCGGCGGCCAGGATGCGCCGCTGGTTGTGATCGATTACGCACATACGCCGGATGCGCTCGAAAAAGCCTTGGCGGCACTGCAGCCGATTGCGCAGGAGCGTCACGGCGCATTGTGGTGCGTATTCGGCTGCGGCGGTGACCGCGATTCCGGCAAGCGCGCGCAAATGGGCCGGGTGTCATTGATGGCAGATCATGTGATTGTCACCACCGATAACCCGCGCAACGAGGCGCCGGCGACCATCATTGCACAAATTATTCAGGGTATGGACGAATTGGAAAGTATCAAACATGCACCGCTGACGATCGAAGATCGCGCCGGCGCGATTTTGTGGGCAGTCAGGCATGCCGACAAAAACGCTGTGATTCTGTTGGCCGGCAAGGGCCATGAAACCACGCAGGAAATCAAGGGCAAGAAACTGCCGTTTCTGGATGCCGATCATGCCGCTTTGGCACTGGCTACCCGCGCCATGCAGGGAGGGCTGTGATGAGAGCGACATTGGCACAATTGCAGCCCCATCTGGCTAAAGCGAGCATCACGCAGGACGCGCCATTTTCCGGCATCTCGACCGACAGCCGTAACGTTGCAGCAGGCAATCTGTTTGTGGCGCTGAAGGGCGAGCGCTTCGATGCGCATGATTTTCTGGGCCAGGTCGCAGCACAAGGCGCGGCGGCAGTCCTGGTCGAAAGGGTGCCGCAGGGCCTGACAATGCCGGCGCTGGTGGTGCCGGATACGCGCGTGGCGCTGGGCGAAATCGCTGCTTGGTGGCGCCGGCAATTTACAGTGCCGGTGATCGGCGTGACTGGCAGTAATGGCAAGACCACGGTCAAGGAAATGATCGCGGCGATCCTGTCGGCAGCTTTCGGCGCCGAGCATTGCCTGGCGACTCGTGGCAATCTGAACAATGACATCGGCGTGCCGTTGACAGTATTTCGTCTGGATGCCGGCTGTCGGGGGGCGGTCATCGAACTCGGCATGAATCATCCGGGCGAAATCGCAGTTCTGTCGGCGATCGCGCAGCCGGTGGTCGGCCTGGTCAACAATGCGCAGCGCGAACATCAGGAATTCATGGCAAGCGTGGCGGCGGTGGCTGAAGAGAATGGCGCGGTCATTCGCAGCTTGCCGGTAGACGGCGTTGCGGTATTTCCAGCCGATGATCCATTCACGCCGTTATGGCGCAGTTACGTCAATCGCAGTGGACAGCGCCGCGTGATGACTTTCGGCCTGAACCGGGATGCGGACGTGAGCGGCAGTTTTACGCCGAATGCATTCGGCAGCGACATTGTCATCACGAGTGGAGCGCAGCAGTTTGCAGTCAGTTTGGCAGCCGCCGGCATGCACAATGTCAGAAATGCACTGGCAGCGGCAGCCTGTGCGCTGGCCATCGGCATTGATGCAGCCGCCATTAAACAAGGTCTGGAAGCGTTTGCGCCGGTCAAAGGTCGCCTGCAAAGGAAGATGGCCAAAAATGGCGCGCTGGTAATCGACGATACCTACAATGCCAACCCGGATTCGGTACGTGCTGCCATCGACGTGCTAGCGCAGTCAGCCGCGCCGCGCATGCTGGTGCTGGGCGACATGGGAGAAGTCGGCAATGAAGGCCAAAAGTTCCACGAAGAGGTGGGCGCCTATGCCGCGGCATGCGGCATCGAGCAGTTGTTGACGCTGGGCGAGCTGGCGCAGCATGCCAGCGCTGCCTTTGGTTCCGGCGCTGTCCATTACAACGAATTACAAGAAATAAATTTTGCTGCACAAACGAGCCTTGCGACCGACGCGACAGTGCTGGTCAAGGGATCGCGCTTCATGAAGATGGAACGCGTCGTCGACCATCTGATCGGGCAACAAGAAGTTTAGGGATAGCGGGACAGGGTTTGCGCGGCGCCGCCGGGTTGCCCTGTTGCTGAAAAATTTAAGGAATGACACTAGCATGCTGCTCTGGTTAGCACAATATTTTCAAGAAGAGATCGGCACCTTCCGTGTCTTTAACTTCATTACCTTTCGGGCAGTGTTTGCCACCATGACGGCGCTGGCAATCGGTCTGCTGGCCGGCCCTGCGGTGATCCGTACGCTGGCGCGCCTGAAAGTCGGGCAGGCGGTGCGTACCGATGGGCCACAAACCCATCTGATCAAGAGCGGTACGCCAACCATGGGCGGCGCCCTGATCCTGATCGCTATCGGCGTGTCGGTGCTGCTGTGGTCTGACTGGAGCAATCGCTTCATCTGGCCGGTGTTGATCGTCACGCTTGGCTTTGGCGCCATCGGTTGGGTCGATGATTATCGCAAAGTAGTCTACAAGGATCCGAATGGCATGCGTTCCCGGGAAAAATATTTCTGGCAATCGCTGATCGGGATTGTCGCTGCGCTGTATTTGGCATTTTCGGTATCGGCGCCGACCAATAGCGGCGTATGGGACTTGTTCAGCGCCTGGGTGCAGTCCGGTTTCAGCATGGATTTGCCGCCCAAGGCGGATTTGATCGTGCCATTTTTTAAGACCATCAGCTATCCGCTGGGCGTCTGGGGTTTTATCGCGTTGACTTACTTTGTGATTGTCGGCACCAGCAATGCAGTCAACCTGACTGATGGCCTGGATGGATTGGCGATCATGCCTACCGTCATGGTAGGTACCGGTCTCGGCTTGTTCGCCTACCTGACCGGTAGCGCAACTTATGCCAAGTACCTGTTGATTCCGCATATTCCGGGCGCCGGCGAACTGCTGATTTTTTGCGGCGCGATGGCGGGTGCCGGACTGGCCTTCCTCTGGTTCAATGCGCATCCGGCCCAGGTGTTCATGGGCGACGTCGGCGCACTGGCGCTGGGCGGCGCGCTGGGCACCATTGCCGTGATCGTGCGCCAGGAAATCGTGCTGTTCATCATGGGGGGCATCTTCGTGGTCGAAACCCTGTCGGTGATGGCCCAGGTGATGTATTTCAAATTCACCAAGAAACGTTATGGCATCGGCCGGCGCATCCTGCTGATGGCGCCGCTGCATCACCATTATGAGCAGAAAGGCTGGAAAGAGACGCAAGTGGTGGTGCGCTTTTGGATCATCACGATGATGCTGGTGCTGTTCGGTTTATCTACCTTGAAGCTGCGGTAAGGGACAAACAAGTGGATTACCAAGGCAAACATGTTCTGGTGCTGGGACTCGGCGAATCGGGTCTGGCGATGGCGCTGTGGCTGGCACGCTGCGGCGCGACCATACGCGTCGCCGATACCCGGACGAATCCGGAGCGCTTGTCGAACCTGCAAGAAAAAATTGATGCCGCCGAATTTGTCAGCGGTCCATTCACCGCGGCTCTGCTCGACGGCGTCGATCTGGTTGCGTTGAGTCCGGGCCTGGCGCCCACGCGCGAGCTGGCAGAAATTGTGCCGGCAGCTGCACAACGCAATATTCCTTTGTGGGGCGAAATTGAATTGTTTGCGCAGGCGCTGGCTGGGTTGAAAGCCGAGCGTAACTACGTACCCAAAGTGATTGCCATTACCGGCACCAATGGCAAGACCACGGTCACCACCCTGACTGGCCTGTTATGCAAGCGCGCCGGATTGACAGTGCAAGTGGCCGGCAATATCAGTCCGGCAGCGCTCGACGTGTTGCGCGACGCGCTGGACAGCGACCATTTGCCGCAGGCATGGGTGCTTGAATTGTCAAGCTTCCAGCTGCATGCCACCTACAGCCTGCAGGCCGATGTGGCGACTGTCTTGAACGTCACACAGGATCATCTCGACTGGCATGGTGATCTGGAAACCTATGCAGCCGACAAGGCCAGGATTTTTGGTCCTGGCACCATTCGCGTGCTCAACCGCGACGACCCGGTCGTAATGCAAATGTCGTCGCCATTGGGGAACGAATGCAATTTCGGCGTGGGCGAGCCGGAGCAGGCCAATTGTTTCGGACTGATCAATGAAAACGGCATGCAATGGCTGTCGGTGGCGGTAGCGGCCGAAGAGGGTGAAAAGAAGCGCCGCAGAAAAGGCAGTGACGAAGAATTGCCGGTATCGATCAACCGCCTGATGCCGGCCGATGCATTGAAAATTCGCGGCCGGCACAATGCAGCCAATGCGCTGGCGGCGCTGGCGCTGTGCCGCTCGATCGGCTTGCCGCTGGCTCCGTTGTTGCACGGCTTGCGCGAATACCAGGGCGAGCCGCACCGGGTCGAACTGGTGACGACCATCGCCGGCGTCGAATATTACGACGACAGCAAGGGCACCAATGTTGGTGCGACGGTGGCGGCATTGGATGGCCTGGGCGCGGAGCAAGGCCAGGGCGCAGCTGGCAGCAAGCTGGTGCTGATTGCTGGCGGTGACGGCAAGGGTCAGGATTTTGCGCCGCTGGCCGACCCGGCCGCCAAATATGCGCGGGCGGTGATATTGATCGGCAAGGATGCCGCCAGCATCCGGCAGGCGCTAGCTGGCACCGGCATCGAACTGCTCGATTGCGCGAGTCTGCCGGAAGCGGTGCAGCGTGCTGCCGAACTCGCGCAGCCGGGTGATGCCGTGCTGCTGTCGCCGGCATGCGCCAGTCTCGACATGTTCAAGAATTATGCGCACCGGGCCGAAGTATTTATTGAAACAGTGCGTGAGATTGCAGCGTCGCGCGGCGAGGTGATGGCATGAAATTCGCGATGCCTTCATTTTCCGGCACCGCAGCGACCCGGCAGGTTGCCGGCGTGACGCAGCGTTCAAAAATGATGGAATACGATCAGCCGCTGGTCTGGGTGGTGGTGCTGCTGATGCTGTTTGGCATGGTGATGGTGTATTCGGCATCGATTTCGCTGCCGGATTCTAACAAGTATGCAAATTACCGGAATTTCCATTTTCTGTTGCGCCAGGCGATATATATCTGCATCGCATTGGTGGCGGCGTTGTTTGCCTTCCGGGTGCGCATCGAGACCTGGCAGAAGGCGGCGCCCTACCTGTTCGTGATCGTATTGATCCTGCTGGTGATGGTGCTGGTGCCGGGCCTGGGCAAGGGCGTCAACGGCGCCAAGCGCTGGCTATCCTTCAAGGTATTCAACCTGCAGCCGTCGGAACTGATGAAGCTGGTGGTGGTGCTGTACGCCGCCGACTACACGGTGCGCAAACAGGAATACATGCACAAGCTGACCAAGGGCTTTTTGCCGATGATGGCGGCAGTCGGTTTTGTCGGTTTGCTGTTGCTGCTGGAGCCGGATCTTGGCGCCTTCGGCGTGATCGTCTGCATTGCGATGGGCATCCTGTTTTTGGGCGGCATCAACGGCATCTGGTTTGGCGGCATTGCTGCGACCCTGGTCGGCATGTTTACTATGGTAATCCTGCTGTCGCCGTGGCGGCGCGAACGGATTTTTGCCTACCTCAACCCGTGGACGGAAGAGAATGCGCTCGGCAAGGCTTACCAGCTGTCGCATTCGCTGATTGCCTTCGGACGCGGTGAATGGTTTGGCGTGGGGCTGGGCGGCAGTGTCGAGAAACTGCACTACCTGCCGGAAGCGCATACCGACTTTCTGCTGGCCGTCATCGGTGAGGAGCTCGGCTTCGTCGGCGTGATGGTGGTCATCGTGCTGTTTTACTGGATCGTCAAGCGGGCCTTCGAGATCGGCCGCCAAGCAATCGCGATGGACATGACCTTTGCCGGTCTGGCCGCCAAGGGCATCGGCATCTGGATCGGCGTGCAGGCATTTATCAATATGGGCGTCAATCTCGGCTTGTTGCCCACGAAGGGATTGACCTTGCCGTTGATGAGTTACGGTGGATCTGGTGTGCTGATCAACTGTGTCGGTCTGGCGATCCTGTTGCGCATCGATTATGAGAATCGCGTCCTGATGCGCGGAGGCCGCGTATGAGAATAGTGACTCGGTGGAGGCTAACTTTGCAAGGCAAAGTTAAAGGCGCACCAGCGACTGGCCGGAGCCAGAATCCCTCAATGGGTGGAGGCCGCGTATGAAGCGTCTGATGATCATGGCGGCTGGCACCGGCGGGCATATTTTCCCGGGCCTGGCGATTGCAGAAACGATGCGGGCACGCGGCTGGCAGATATCGTGGCTTGGCACGGTACATGGCATGGAACGCGATATCGTGCCCAAGCATGGTATCGAAATGGATGTCGTCGAATTTACTGGTTTGCGCGGCAAGGGATTGCGGCACACCATCAAAGGTGCATTTCGTCTGGCTTCTAGTTTTGCCAGGTGTTCGACCATCCTCGCGCGCCGCAAGCCGGATGTCGTGCTTGGCATGGGCGGTTATGTGACCGTGCCGGGCGGCCTGATGGCCAAGCTGCGGCGCATACCGCTGGTATTGGTGAATGCCGATGCAGCGCTGCTGTTGTCGAACAAGACCCTTACCCCTATGGCGCGCCAGGTGTTGTTCGGTTTTCCTGCAGAGTTCGGACGGGCCAAAGGCAAGGCCCGGGTAACCGGTAATCCGGTGCGCGAAGAAATTCTGGCGTTGCGGCTGCCGGTAGAGCGCTATGCCGCCCGCACCGGACCATTGCGAGTGCTGGTAATCGGCGGCAGTCTGGGCGCCAAGGCGTTGAACGATTGCGTGCCGGCAGCACTGGCCGGCATGCCGGCGGACGTCAGGCCGGTTGTGGTGCACCAGTCAGGCAAGCAGCATCTGGATGCATTGCGCCAGACCTATGAAAAGGCACGCGTGGCAGCCGAAGTGCTTGATTTCATCGATGACATGCCGCGCCGTTATGCCGACGCAGATCTGGTGATCTGCCGCGCCGGGGCAATAACGGTGTCGGAATTGACGGCGGCGGGCGTGGCCAGCGTGCTGGTGCCGCTGCTGGCAACCACCACCACCCATCAGCGCGACAATGCGCACTGGTTGGCGGGACAGAAGGGCGCAATTCACTTGCCGCAAAAGGAATTGACGCCTGCCGGCCTGGCAACGCTGCTGCAAAAATTGACGAGAGCAGATTGCCTGGTGATGGCGCAGGCAGCCTATGACAATGGCAGACGCGATGCCAATGAAGCGATTGCGCAGGTGTTGGAACAAGTAACAGAACCAGTAGCTTCAATTAATAAATCTTAAGAAGATTAATGAAACA
>JAKFFK010000088.1:0-4697 GCA_036675285.1 Paucimonas sp.
GACAAGGTTTGCTTGGAACGGAAATTCGATGCCAGCAGCGGCAGATCCTTGATGATCAAGCCGGCTGCATGGATTTTGCTCGCTTCGACATCTTCCGGATTGATGCCGGTATTGCCGATATGGGGATACGTCAGGGTGACGATCTGGCGACTGTAGCTGGGATCGGTCAGGATTTCCTGATAACCGGTCATGGCGGTATTGAATACCACCTCACCGATGGTCTGACCGGAAGCGCCTATCGAAAAACCCTGAAAAATCGACCCGTCTGCGAGCGCTAGGATGGCCGGTACTGTTTGGCCAGAAAAAAAAGGCAGCAAGGGTAACTCCTGATGTTGTTACCGTCGCTGCGCCGCGCCAGAACGTTCGCCGATAACCCCGCGCAATAGCTTCCGGGTGACTGATGGCCGTTTTGGGACGAATGGGAAGGGGTATGCGCTACGACGGAAATGAAATTAGTTAAACCGAACAATTATAGCGCAAAAGGCCTTTCCAGGCAAACCCGGAAGGCCTTTTATCTGAGTAAGCGGCGATTACAGAATCGCCATTTCGACTAAAGTAGCGGCTTTGAATCCGCCCTTTGATTGGCTAGTTAACGATTTCCTTGCTGTAACAACAATTCAACCAGCGGTTTCAATTCATGCGACAGTTCCTGCATATGCTGCAGCACTTTGTGCTGTTTGCCTTCCTTGATCCATTGCACCAGAGTCGCCAGCTCAATTGGTTCGGCCCGCGCTTCTTGAACATTGCCAGGCTGATGAAATGTCAGCGAGGCAGATGACGCTGCTGCGCTCTCCTCCTCGCGGGAGCCGGCCATCGGTTCAGGCGGCTGAATCGATGGCAGACGGCCATTTTCTCCAAAGGCTTGCTCTTCTTCCGGGCCTACCACGCCAGTCGTGGCCAAATTCAGGCCCAGCATGGCGCGTCGACTGGCGGTGGCTTTCAATTCAGTCAGGTCCGGCTGCGGCGACTCGCTTTGCGCGTACTGTTCTGAGAGAGAAACCAGGCCGCAACTGGCAATAAATGACATGTGCTCATCCTTGACCATGTTGGCGCTGGAGATGGCACGACAGATACGCTGGGCAAAATTGCGCGCGGAATCGAAATGGATGCTGCCGGTTGCCAGTGTAAATTCAGCCTCGCCGGTTTGCGCGACGCGATCGGACTGGCGGATTGTGCGTTGTAATAACTGACCGATTGCATTGACCACCGATGCTGGCGGCGATGCTGCCTGGCCATCCAGTTCCGTGTGCTTCAAGCCGACCTGCACATTCAGAAGGACGAAATTCTTCCGGTCACGCAGCGCACAGACCAACATCTTTTCGGCATGCAAATCGAGCGCAGCGAGCGGGGTCAATTGCATTGATGGATTGGACGAAGCGCTTTTCGCCAGCACTTCCAGGCTGCGCTCGAATTCACGCTGGGTATTGACCAGTTTTGCCAGGATATCCAGACGCGACAGCAATTGCGCAGTGCCAATTCCCTTCGTGATCAGATCGGTCGCTCCGGCTGCCTTGGCACGATCCCGCTCCGACTGCTCGTCGCTGCCTGAGACCACGACCACCGGCAAGGAACGGATCCGGCTGATTTCAGAATTGCGGATCCGGCTGAGCAAGCCATAACCATCCAGTTTGGGCATGGACAGGTCGGTAATGACTACCCGGATGCTGGGATCGATCAACAAGGTTTCCCATGCCTCTTCGCCATCCAGCGCTTCACGGAACTCGAACATGCCCTGAATATGCTTGATTAGTGTCGCGCGTACAATACGGGAATCGTCAGCGATCAGGACGCGCGGTTTAGCCGGTATGTCGACGGAGGTATTTGTGAGCATGCTGCCTGTGCCTATAAACCAGTGGTTCACTCTTTGCGTGAGGATACCTGTAAGCAACAGTTTTTGACAGTAATTCCGGTTTGGCTTACATTGGCTGTGTCATATTGACCAAATTATCAAAATGGCAATTCAAAAAAAACAATCTCGACTGCGCACTATTTTGCTGTGCCAGCTTGTGCTTACCGGTTTATTGAACGGCAAGCCGGCCTTGGGCATGGAAGTTTTGCCGGACGAGCTGAATCCTGCAACGACGAAAGTACAGACTTTTTCCAGTCGCGCCTCGGAAGTGGCGTTGCAGGCGATGGGCTTATTGGGGATTCGCTATAAGTATGGCGGCAATACGCCGGAACACGGCCTGGATTGCAGCGGCCTGGTACGGCACGTCTTCCGGGAAGCCTGGGGCATGGTTTTGCCCCGCACTTCCGAAGAAATCAGTAAGGTCGGCGAACATGTCGCCACTGATGACCTGCGTCCCGGCGATCTGGTTTTCTACAATACCCTGAGGCGCGGCTTTTCCCACGTCGGCATTTATCTGGGGGATAAAAAATTCATTCACTCCCCTTCTTCCGGTGGCCAGGTGCGCATTGAACGCATGGATGTCGGTTACTGGAAAAGCCGCTTTAATGGCGCGCGCCGCCTCAACGATCCTGAAATCAAGTAGCATTAAGTCCGGACACCGCGCATGGGATCCGGAACGCGCTGCGCTTACTGCTGTTCACGCATGGCTTTGAGCTTTTGCCGTATTTCGCCTATGCGGCTCAATGCGGCCTGCTCGCCAGCCAGGATCGCCAGATTGCGCCCTGCGAAATCGCCTCCTTTCATATTTGCCAAGCTTGGCAGGATCACGATATCGGCATCTTTCAATTCATAATGGTTGATGCTTTGTCCCATGATGGCAAAGGTTTGCAGCAATACATCCACTGCCGAAACAGCCGCCTGCGCTTCGGGCTGCGATGAAATATTGACGGCGATAACAAAATCCGCGCCCATTTCACGCGCAAAGCGTACCGGCACCGGCGACACCAACCCACCATCGACATAACTGTGCTGCCCTACCCGTACCGGCTGAAACACGCTCGGCACTGACGAGGACGCACGTACTGCCAGGCCGGTATTGCCGCGTCGGAACAGGACCGGCAAGCCGGTATTCAAGTCGGTGGCAACCGCCCCGAACGGGATTTTCAATTTTTCAAGCGGCGTATTTCGGACCGTCTTATTGACGTAATGCTGCAGTGCCTCGCCTTTCAAGATACCGGTGGATTTGGCAAACAAGGGGACTGACCAGTCCGAGATGGTTGCCTCTTCCATTTCGAGCGCCAGCTTGTGCAAGGCAAAACCGTTATTTCCGGCAGCATACAGCGCGCCGACCAGGCTGCCGGCACTGGTGCCGACCACCAGGTCGGGCACGATACCCTGTGCCTCCAATACTTTAATCACACCGATATGGGCAAATCCGCGCGCTGCGCCGCCACCTAGCGCCAGGCCGATTTTGACTGTGCGGAGCGGCTTCGGCTGGGCGATGGCCGGCGTGGCCGGCAAGGTCGGTGCAGAAGGTGCCAGAGTGCCGCAGCCGGCAACGGCCAGCGACAAGACAATCAGCAAAGCCGGAAATCGGAATTTACACATAGGGAAAAATGGGTGCACCAGCGGCTTGCACCAAAGAAAGTAAAAAATGGATTGTCCAGTGAAGCAGCCAGTTATGCAATTACTTAACGACAACCCGTGCAAGACGGTATGGTCTTGCTGCAGCTTACGGCAGGGAATTTTCGCTATAAATGCTGCTTTTCAAGAATTTTGCCTTGAACGTGCTGCCCTGCCCCTGCACCGATTCGATACCCAGCGTGGCTTGATGGCGCAGCAATACATGCTTGACGATCGCTAATCCCAGTCCAGTGCCCTGGGTTTCCCGCGAGCGGCTTTTATCTACCCGGTAAAACCGCTCGGTGAGGCGGACGATATGTTCAGGGCGGATGCCGATGCCGGTATCACGCACGACCAGTTGCGGCCCATCCTCTGCATCTTGCCAGGCAATCTCGATCTGGCCCTGGGGCGACGTGTAGCGAATTGCATTGGTGACCAGATTGGTGAAGGCGCTGCGCAATTCTTCGGTATTGCCTCTGATGTCCGGCGCTTCGACGCTCAGTGTGATCGTGTGCTTACCGGCCGACAGCGCATTGGCCTCAAGGAGGATCTGCTCCAGCAGCGCGCGAATATTGACTTTTTCGGACCGTAGCGGGCAATCGATCGATTCCAGCCGGGTCAGGGTCAGCATGTCCTCGACCAGATTTTGCATGCGCTGGCCCTGCTCGCTCATCAGCTTCAGGTGTGCCTGTCGGGTAGGCAGTTCCAAATTCGGCTGGCTGCAGGCGATTTCAAGAAAACCGTTGATGACGGTCAGCGGCGTGCGCAATTCATGCGAGGCATTGGCGATGAAGTCACGTCGCATCATGTCGATCCGCTCTGACTCGGTGGCGTCATGCGTGACCAGGATCTGGCGGCGGTTTTCAAAGGGGATGATATGCACTACCAGCTTGCGCTCCCTTAAGCTCAAGGTCAGTGGCTGTTCGTAGCGTCCCAGGATAATGTAATCCATGAAGTCGGGATGGCGAATCAGATTGGTAACCCGCATGCCTTTGTCGCGCTCCAGGTCAAGCCCCAGATGGGCTTGCGCGACCGGATTGCACCATTCCAGAAACAAGACGTCATCCATGATCACCACGCCGTCTGGAAGCAGGCTCATCGCTTGCCTGAAACGTGCCAGCCATTCAGTCAGCTCGGCCCGGTTGCGGTCATCGTCGCGCCGCATTTTATACAGCCGCGCGAAGATATCGGTCCAGGCGCCCCAGCCATCCGGCATCTTTTCAGT
>JAKFFK010000005.1:0-4680 GCA_036675285.1 Paucimonas sp.
CATGCCGGCAACGCCGGCTTTCGCTGCAGCATAGTTCATTTGCCCCGGATTGCCGGCCGAACCGACGACCGAAGTGATGTTGACGATACGGCCTTGCTTGGCTTTCATCATGCCACGCAACACAGCACGCGACAGGCGCGCCACAGCCGTTAAATTGGTCGCGATGACCGCATCCCATTCTTCATCCTTCATCCGCATCGCCAACTGATCCTGGGTAATTCCGGCATTGTTGACGAGGATGGAGACAGCGCCGTATTCCTTTTGCACTTCATCAATCAATGCAGTGCAGCGCTCGGCATCGTTGACATTCAATACGACACCCTTGCCAGCAGCGGATCCGATTTCTGCAAGATACGCAGAAATTGCCGCAGCGCCGGATTCGGAAGTGGCAGTGCCAACCACCCGTGCGCCCTGCCTGGCCAATTCCCTGGCGATTGCCTGGCCGATACCCCGGGAGGCGCCCGTTACCAGTGCAACTTGATTGTTCAAATTCGAATTTTGCATAGTCACTTCAAGAGCTCCAATATTTTTTCCAGAGAAGCTTGGTCGATCAGCGCCTCGCCCGTCAAATCACCGGTGATCCGCTTGGTCAAACCGGCCAACACCTTGCCTGGACCGCATTCAACGACATGCGTAATGTCTTGCGATGCCATCATTTGCACCGTTTCGACCCAGCGTACCGGACTTGCCGCCTGGCGCACCAGCGCATCCTTGATCGCGGCAGGATCAGTCACGATAGCGACATCCACGTTATTAATCAAAGGAAGCTGCGGCGACGCAAAATTCAAGCCTGCCATGTAGTCCCGCAAGCGATCCGATGCCGGCCGCAACAGCGACGAATGAAATGGCGCAGATACCGGCAATGGCAGCGCGCGCTTGGCGCCCTTGGCCTTTGCCACCTGGCAGGCACGCTCAACTGCATCTTTGTGCCCGGCAATCACTACCTGTGCCGGCGCATTAAAGTTGACCGGTTCAACCACTTGCCCTTGCGCTGCTTCGGTGCAGGCTGCGCGCACTTCATCATCGGACAAGCCGAGGATGGCTGCCATGCCGCCCTGGCCGACCGGCACTGCTTCCTGCATGGCTTGCGCGCGAAAACGCACCAGTGGCACGGCATCCTTGAACGCCAGCACGCCGGCGGCAACCAATGCGGAGTATTCACCCAGGCTGTGACCAGCAACGATGGCGGGGGTCGGGCCGCCCGCCGCAAGCCAGGCGCGATAACTGGCCACCGCGGCAGTCAGCATCACCGGCTGCGTATTCGTGGTCAGATCCAGCTCTTCTTTCGGACCTTCTGCGATCAGCTTGCCCAGATCGAACTGCAGTGCATCGGATGCTTCGGCAATCGTTTGCGCGACAATCGGATTGCCGGCAAAACCATTCAGCATGCCGATCGCTTGCGAACCCTGGCCCGGAAATACAAAAGCGAATTTGATCATAGTTTTTTAATGTTTTAGGAGCAAGATGATGATCTTATCCATCCTTGCCCACGGTCTCAATACATCGGGGACAGAACAGGCTTCGCCAGTCTTTTCCCCGCTCCAGCTTGTTGAGAACAACGCAGGTGCGTTCGAGTGCGCTCTCAATTTACATCACATCCGGGCGAGAATTGCCCCCCAGGTGAAGCCACCGCCAACGCCTTCCATCATGACATTCTGCCCAGGCTTAATGCGGCCATCGCGCACTGCCTGATCCAGCGCCAATGGTATGGAAGCGGCGGAGGTATTGCCATGCTGATCGACTGTCACCACCATTTTTTCCATCGGCAAACCAAGTTTTTTCGCGGTGCTTTGCATGATGCGGATGTTGGCCTGGTGCGGCACCAGCCAGTCGACTTGCGCAGCATCCATGTCGGCGCTCTTCAAAACTTCATTGGCGACTTTTTCCAGTACCGATACGGCAAGCTTGAACACTGCCTGGCCATCCATGTAAAGGAAGGCACTGCCTTCGAGCACGCCGGCATTTATCTTGCCAGGCACACACAGAATACCGGCATGGCTGCCATCGGCATGCAGCTTGGTGGCCAGAATTCCAGGTTCACTGGATGCTGTCAGCACGACCGCACCAGCGCCATCGCCAAACAGCACGCAGGTAGTGCGGTCTTCAAAATTCAAAATCCGGGAAAATACTTCGGTGCCGATCACCAGCACATTCTTGTGCGCGCCGGACTTGATGAAATTGTCGGCAATCGATACGGCGTACACGAAACCGCTGCAGACTGCCTGCACGTCCACTGCAGCACCACCATTGGAAATGCCGAGCTTGTTTTGCACAACGCACGCTGTACTGGGAAAACCGCCAAAAAAATCCGGTGTCGAGGTGGCCAGAATGATCAAATCGATGTCGTTTGGACTCAGTCCTGCCATCTGCAGCGCACGCTTCGAAGCCTCCACCGCCAGATCACTTGACTGCATATCCGGCGCTGCATAATGACGAGCAGAAATCCCGCTTCGGGAAACAATCCAGTCATCCGAAGTCTCGATGCCCTTTTCCGCCAGTTGCACAACCAGATCCTGATTGGTAACCCGGTTTGGAGGCAGATAACTGCCGGTGCCGATGATTTTACTGTAGAGGTTCATGTGATCTTTATTGGATTGATGCTGATATCACGGTTGAATGTTCATTCGGTACTGGCACATCCGTTTGCGGAATCAGCTCGGCGATGGTGGCAGTAATGCGCGCCAACACGTCATTTTTTGCAGCATCATAGGCACGCCGGATCGCCCATTCATACGCATAGGCATCGGCACCGCCGTGACTCTTGAACACCAGTCCGCGCAAGCCCAGCAAGCTGGCGCCATTATAGCGTGACGGATTCATGCGCTTGGAAATCGCTTTCAGGGCTCCGCGCGCAAGCATGGCGCCGATCATGTTAAGCGGATTACTCTTGAATTCCGTGGTCAGGACCACCTTGAAAAACCGGGCCAGGCCTTCAGAAGCCTTCAGCACAATGTTGCCTACAAAACCATCGCAGACAACAATATCGGTAGTGCCCTTGAAAATGTCATTGCCTTCGACATTGCCATAAAAATTCAGCACCCCTTTTTCGTGGTCGGCACGCAGCAATAGTGCTGTTTGCTTGACGACCTCATTGCCCTTGATGTCTTCTTCGCCAACATTCAGCAGGCCAACCGTCGGCTTCGGCTTACCCTCCATTGCCGCCACCAGTGTTGCGCCCATCAAGGCGAACTGATGCAAGTGCTGGGGTTCGCAATCGACGTTGGCACCAAGGTCGAGCATGTAGGTCGGTTTGTCTTTCTGATTGGGAATCAGGGTGCAAATGGCAGGTCGATCCACGCCGGGAATGGTTTTCAGCACATAACGGGAAATTGCCATCAGTGCCCCGGTATTGCCAGCGGAGACACATGCCTGTACCTGCCCCTCTTTGACAAGGTTGATGGCGACCCGCATGGACGAATCTTTTTTGCGGCGTAACGCCACCTCAAGCGGATCATCCATGGTGACGACTTCGCTGGCATGCACAATGGATAAGCGGGGATGGTCTGCCGCCTTGTGTTTCTTTAATTCGGCCTGTATCACATCTTGCTTGCCGACCAGGATCAGTTCAGCATCCGGCTGACGATTGGCAAATGAGATGGCGGCGGCGACAGTGACCGATGAGCCATGGTCTCCGCCCATACAGTCGATGGAAATTTTGATTGTCATTGCTTGGATTCAGTGCCTGGCTCCAACCGCGTGATGGGCCAGATTTGGCGTGACTCAGAATGACGCGATGTGCTGTTAAGCATATGAAAAACGGCGCCTGGTCTGTTACTCACCGCGCCGCTTTTTTGTGTCGTGGAACAACGATGAAATTATTCGTCGTTCTTGGTCTTCAAGACCTTGCGACCACGATAATAGCCATTCGGGCTAATGTGGTGACGCAAATGCGCTTCACCAGTGGTTGGTTCAACTGCCAGCTGTGGCGCTGTCAGGTGATCATGCGAACGGTGCATACCGCGCTTGGACGGGGATTTCTTATTTTGCTGAACAGCCATGATAACTCCTAAACCTAAAGTTCCAAAATTTTAACACAATCAATATACAAACTCACTGATAACACAGGAATTTGCATGTCCTTGGCAGCACTACACTGCTACTGCTTCCAATTCTTTAATGCATCGAATGGCGATGGCGCCTTTTCGTTGCCGGCCTGCGGGTCGAGCGCCTGATCCGGGCAGATGTCGTGCTTGGGCGCCGTTGGTATGGCCAGCAACGCTTCATCTTCGACCAAATCCGTGATGCTGAACTGCCGGGATCCCACAATTACATCTATTTCATCGTCATCGAGAAGCGTTTCGATATGATCGGCACTTGCCTCGTCTTCGGCCAGAACCAGCACTGAATTCGAATCGATGATGAAATCGAATGGTGTCAGACAACGCTGGCACATCAATCGTACCGAACCTGACACCGACAACACCAATTGCGGATGTCCCAACTGGTTCGCGCCACCTACCAGTAACCAGCGAAGCGTCCCTGTCCTTGCCACGGCTTCTTCGGCCAACCTAGGCAAGTCCGTAACCGCAAGCGTTCCCTCTCGCGATTCCTTGAGTCGACAAAATTCAAATGCGTCGATCAGAAAAACACCCATAACGTCAGACGAGTCCGGAAAACCTGCGATAATATCAGGCTTTTCCCTTATTCGTCAAAGTGTTAGCGCGCATTTATTGCGCTGCC
>JAKFFK010000297.1:0-4661 GCA_036675285.1 Paucimonas sp.
CAGTGCAGCCTCGGTTCCGGCGTGGCCGCCGCCGACCACAATAACGTCGAATTCTGTTGGGAAGAGCATGATCATGTCCTGTGCTGCAGAAAGCTGCAGAGTCGAGATTATAAAGTTTTTCGGCGACTAGTTTTGATTGCGTGAGGATTTATTTGGTTTCACGTGGAACATAGAAATCCCAATCGCCCTGCCGGCCTCCATATCAGCCTCTCTTTCAAGCATTTTTATCGATAGCACTGACAAGGTTTGGCTTATACAATCAGGCACTCCAGCAATAACTTTCATCCCGCCCCGCGACAGTAGGCACCCTATCCCTCATTTTCAATTATCGGGTGCCATCTCAGGTTGCTCACAATTGTTCGTGGGCGACGCCAACAAGTATTTTATGTTTCACGTGGAACATGGATCTACAGGAAGGCGTCATACGCCGCCTTCAAAATCAACCCACAAACAATCATCAGGAAAATTTTCCGGACAAATCCGCTGCCGTGCTTGCTTGCCAAGCGACTACCGACCACGGATCCTGCCACATTGCAGATGGCCATGGCCAAGCCCAACTGTACAATCACATTACCGCTGTAGCCAAACCATAGCAAGGCTGCGAGGTTGCAGGCAACATTGACCACTTTTGACGCGGCAGACGCACCAAGGAAATCAAAGCCAAAACACCGTACGAATAAAAAATCAAGAAGCTGCCAGTACCCGGACCAAAAAAACCATCGTAAAATCCAATCGCCCCGCCCGCTACCACTGCAAACACCCGCTCTTTTGTCCCGCGATGTACCGGCGCATGCAGCAGGCCAAAATGCTTGAATCGGTAGGTATACCAAGCCACCGCAGCCAGGTCCAAAGGCAGGCACTTGCGCACAAAATCGGAGGGCACGTGACTGACGGCATCATTGCCGCAAAATGCGAATAGAAAGGCGGCCAGGCTTGCCGGCAATGCTGCATTCCATTCAATGCGCATTCGTTTGGCAAAATTCATCGCCGCCGCACCAATACCCCAGATGCTGGCCAGCTTGTTGGTGCCAAACAGCGTGATGCCGCATTCGGCATTGCGGAAAACAGCGCTGGCACCTGGATCAAGCCACCGCCCATAGCATCTAACAACCCGGCAATAAAGGCGGCAACATACAAAAACAAAAGATCGAGCCTGCGGCGATTCCATCATTTGATTTACTTGTTTTTCACTGACGCACCGGCGCCGCCGCATGTATCCATTGCCAAATCGTCGACAGCCAATCAAGTCGATCAGCATCATTTTTGAATAAATACGCAGTATAAACAGCATCTGATCGGGTAGCGACAAGCCCCCGTCTTGCCGGGATCGGCAACACTTCCAGTCAAACCCAAGTCCATGCATTGCAGAGCTAAGTACTCACTCAAAATAAAATGTGAAGTGGATGTGGTGGCAGGTGGATGCGATGCAAGGCGACCAGGCCGCCGCAGTGCGAGCACTGTAAGAGCTGGGCAACGCTGCAGCGCGCCGCCTGCAGCCGCAGACGATCGCAGCTTATTTTGAGTGGGCACTTAATTCAGCGTGCAGCAAGCAGGCGCAAGGCCGGCGGACAAGAAGTGCCCCTGTAGACTTGCGGCAACAAAAACGCCCTCTGCGAGCGGCAAGTCCCGATAGCGGATTAGTGCAGCCCTGTTCCTAAACAGCTTGCATCTAAGGAATCATAGGGCATCCATCCTCGCTTTAAAATAGCCATTGTTTGTTATCCGTGAAAAAGCAGGCCGACAAGCGGATGGACGCCGCAACACCGCAGGCAAGCCCGACATGCAATGCAAGTCTGCGGGAAAGGCTGGCTCACTAGTGCCGAACAGCGTCGTTGGTGATCGGTATTAAGCAACCGACCATGATCTCGACCCGATCGGATTACCGACTACCGTTTGCCTTGACCAGTATTGTGATGCGGCACCACCACTTCACGCTCGAATTTCCATGACCTTGATCCCGCAACAGCAGACGGTCGGCACTCTGCACTGCAATGAAAATAGATGGTTTGCACACTGAACGGCAGCAGCCCAAACAAGCGCATGCGCACCAGCTATTGAAGCGCTTGCCAACGAGCCGGCGATCATGGCGTCGCTACCGACACAAAGCTCAGGATCAATGCGGCGGCATACTGCCTTAGTCGTGCCGATCGGTGCTTTTAAATACATTGTTCAAGCAGCCAAGCAAGGAAATTAACATTTCGGCAAGTATCTTTATTCTGCGAATTTCGCAAAAGAGTAAGTGACTCCCAGTTCGCCGCAAGCTTATCAGTCCGCCCTGAGACAGCACGGCACGCCGACAGGCCCTTCTCCATGGTGCGTTCGCCTCTTGCCAGCCAGCGCACGCCTGATGACTCTATCACTGCCAAAATACAATCGGCAGGAGCCGGGTGAAGTGGTGTAGCAGTGTGAAAAATCGAAGCGCCAAATGCATCGGGCGGTAATCTGTCTTGCGACAGATTACCGCCCGAAAATTTACCGCCGTCGTAACGAGTGACGAAGGCAGTGAAGCTTTTTATCCGGCCCGCTTGCGACCGAAAAACGCCATGAACTCGCCTACCAGGCCGCGTCGGAAAGCCAGCACGCAAACGATGAAGATAAATCCGATCACGATATTGACTGACTCACCCAGCGAACGGAACCATTCAATGGTAGTGGCATTTGCCAGGAACACACCAATATCGCCAAGTTTGGATTCCAGGATAACAATCACAAATGCGCCGACAATCGGGCCGGCGACCGTTCCCAGGCCGCCAACCAGCGTCATCAGCACGATCAAGCCCGACAAGCTCCAGTGGACATCGCTGAGCGTTTCAAAACCCAACACCACTGTCTTGGTCGAACCGGCCAGGCCAGCCAGCGCAGCAGATAAGACAAACGCCAGCAATTTGTACTTGTTGACATCGTAGCCCAGTGAAACGGCACGCGGTTCGTTTTCCTTAATGGCTTTTAATACCTGGCCGAAAGGTGAGTGAACGGTACGGATGATCAATGCAATGCCGGCAACAAAAATCGCCAGAACCACGAAGTACAGGGTCAAGTCGTCACCCAAGTCGATCAGGCCCAATAACTTGCCGCGGGGCACACCCTGCAAGCCATCTTCGCCGCCGGTAAAGGGAAATTGCAAGCACAGGAAGTAAATCAGCTGGGCCATGGCCAACGTGATCATGGTGAAATAAATACCCTGACGACGAATCGACAAAGCACCCACTGCCCAGCCGATTGCAGCACCGCTCAAGGTACCGATTACCAAGCCCAGTTCAACCGGCACACCCCACATTTTCAGCGCATGTCCGGCAGCATAACCGGCCGTGCCAAAGAAAGCCGCATGACCGAACGACAACAAGCCCGCATACCCGAACACCAAATTGAAGGCGCTGGCAAATAAAGCAAAGCACAGCATCTTCATCAAGAAGACCGGGTAAAAATAGAAGGGTGCTGCCAGTAGCGCAATTAGTGCTAACCCGTAACCAATTTTTTTGTTCATAAACTCCACCATTTGCCGCCGTGTGCGGCCAACCAAACCCTAATGATCCTTGTTGATAAAGACCGCGTTTTATTTCTCTTTACCGAACAAGCCAGCCGGACGAAACATCAAGACAATGATCATGATGATAAATACCACCGTGGCCGATAGTTCTGGATAAAACACACGGGTCAAGCCTTCGACCACGCCCAGTCCCAGTCCGGTAATGATGGAGCCGAGAATCGATCCCATACCACCAATCACCACCACCGCAAACACGACGATGATCAGGTTGGATCCCATCAGCGGAGAAATCTGGATAATCGGTGCTGCCAATACACCGGCAAAGGCAGCCAGCGCCACACCGAAACCAAAGGTGAGCGTTACCATCAAAGGCACGTTAATGCCGAACGCCTCGACCAGTTTCGGGTTTTCGGTGCCAGCGCGCAGATAAGCCCCCAGTTTGGTCTTTTCAATCACATACCAGGTAAACAGGCAGACGACCACTGACGCCAGCACCACCCAGGCACGGTAATTCGGCAAGATCATGAAACCGAGATCGGTGGCGCCAGCCAGGGCTTCCGGCACCGAATAAGGCTGGCCCGAAACACCGTAAATCGAGCGAAACACGCCTTCGAGAATCAGCGTAATGCCGAAGGTCAGCAACAGACCGTAAATATGGTCGACCTTGTATAACCACTGTAACAAGGACTTTTCCAGAATGATGCCAAACACACCGACAATGATCGGCGCGGCGATTAGCATCACCCAATAATTTATATCGAAATACGCAAAGCCCATCCAGGCGAGAAACGCGCCCAGCATGTAGAGCGCACCGTGGGAAAAGTTGATCACATTGAGCAAGCCGAAAATCACGGCCAGGCCCAGGGACAACATCGCATAAAACGATCCATTGACCAAGCCTAACAACAGCTGGCTCAACATCGCTTGCAGGGGAATGCCGAATATTTCCATGGCAGATCAGAAGAGAAAAAAATCACCCGGGGGTGATGAAACTTGAAAAGCGGTGCGCCAGAAGCAGCGCACCGCACACTAAGAAGCAATTACTTAACTTATTACTTCCACAGGGCGCACTTGGATTCGGCCTTGCTCATGTAAGCCTGGTCGCCTGGGATGGTTTGCACCACCTTGTAGTAATCCCATGGATACTTCGACTCCGATGGCTTCTTGACCTGCA
>JAKFFK010000282.1:0-4659 GCA_036675285.1 Paucimonas sp.
TGTCAAGGTCCCGCCCGGTATCCATACGCCCATTGCATCTTTAAGCAAATCATCGCCCGGCGTCCAGGCAAAGAACTTCAGCGGCATATTCTTGTCGATGACAACAGGCAATGCCAATTGCTTGCCGTTTGCTGCCCAGGCTGTATACAGGGCGCGTAAATCCGGTTCGTTGCGAATCGGCCAATAAACGCCGATGACGGATGCCAGATGCAAGATCGGTAAAGCATTTAACTGATTGGCAATCGCTTGGTCCCAGCGGCTACGCACATCGAGTGCAATGCCTTGACGCAAGGAAATTAATGCCTGTCGCAAATGATTTTTATCCAGTGTGTCAGTGGCGATGAATCGGTCGGGTGGCATGCTATGCTAGTTAATAAAGTTAATCACAGTAAACAGGTTTAAAAATAATGCTTTTAATCAAACGGGTTGCCGGTTTTGCACTTGCAGCCAGCACTATCTTATTGTCAATGCCGGCAGCGCATGCGGCCAAAGGCATGGCGATCTGGGCCAATGACGACGACACATTCATGGCATTGCGCGATGCTGCGCGCCGTGACGATGCCGACAAGGCAGCTGAACTGGCAGCGCGACTGCCCCATTATGCCATTCCCTCCTACGTTGACTACTATCAGCTGAAGCCGCGCCTGAAAGATGCGTCGGGTACCGAGATCCGCGATTATCTTGCACGTTACGATGGGCATGCAATTGCCGATCGTCTGCGCAATGACTGGCTGCTGGAGCTGGGCAAAAAACGCGACTGGGCCGTGTTCGATGAACAGTTGCCGCTGTATCTGGTCGACGATGATACCCAGGTCAAGTGCTATGCACTGATGTCGAAAATCAGTCGCGGCATGTCGATCGCCGACGAGGCCCGTGCGCTGCTGGTGTCGCCCAAGCATTATGGCGAGGCTTGCCCGGAACTGATCGCGGCGCTGGTCGGGGCCAGGCAATTCGATGCTGACGATGTATGGGCGCAAATTCGCCTTGCCGCTGAAAATAACCAAACCGGTGTGGCCAAGCGGCTGGCGCCGTTGGCCGCTGCCGATCCGAAGCGGATCGGGATGGCGATTGATCATCCAATCGTTTTCGTGGCGAGGGGCGTCGGCGCCGGCCGTGCCGAACGTGAAACCTATATCGTGGCGCTGGGCCGAGCCGCACGCAATAGCCATGAGCAGGCTGCCAATGCCTTGACGATGCGCGCGCCGGGCAAGCTGTCGGAACGCGAACAGGCGCTGGGCTGGGCGCAAATTGCCTTGCAGGCATCATACAAGCTGGCGCCGGAAGTTGCGACTTACTGGCGCCGTGCGCAAGGCGCACCGCTGTCGCCGGAAGCGCAGCAGTGGCGGGTGCGCATCGCGCTGCGCAGCGAAGACTGGCAGCAGGTCAAGGCCGGCATTGAAGCCATGCCGGTGTCGCTGCGCAATGACCCGGCCTGGGTATACTGGAAGGGACGGGCGCTGCTGGCCGAAGGCAAGGGCGAAGCAGCCAGCCAGCTGTTCCAGTCGATCGCTGATCAATTCAATTTCTATGGCCAGCTTGCCACCGAAGAATTGAACCGGAAGATTTTCATTCCGCAAGCGGCACAGTCAGTCACCTCGGCCGAGGTGGCGAAAATGGCCGCGAATCCGGGCTTGCGTCGCGCGTTGAAATTTTTTGCGATGGACTTGCGCTTTGAAGGTGTGCGTGAATGGAACTGGGAATTGCGCCAGATGAAGAACGAGCGCGACTATCTGGCCGCTGCCGAATTCGCGCGCCAAAGCAATGTGCTGGACCGGATGGTCAATACCTCTGATCGGACCACGTCCGAACATGATTTCGAGCAGCGTTTCCCTACGCCATTTCGCGACATCATGGTCAAGTCGACTCAGGCGCTCGGGATGGATATGGCCTGGGTGTATGGCTTGATCCGGCAAGAGTCGCGCTTCATCATGCATGCGCGCTCGCATGTCGGCGCCTCGGGCCTGATGCAATTGATGCCGGCGACTGCGCGCTACGTCGCAAAAAAAATCGGCATGAATGATTTCGATCATAGTCAGGTCAATCAGATCGATACCAATATCACGCTTGGTACAAACTATCTGAACATGGTATTGAATGACCTCGACGGTTCTCAAGCCATGGCAACAGCGGCCTACAATGCCGGACCGGGTCGCCCGCGTGCCTGGCGTTCGACCCTGGAGCGGACTGTCGAAGGCGCGATTTTCGCCGAGTCGATCCCGTTTTCGGAAACACGCGGCTATGTCAAGAATGTGTTGTCGAATGCAACCTATTATGCCGCCCTGTTTGAAGGCAAGCCGCAGTCATTGAAAGCCCGTCTGGGCGTAGTGATGCCAAAAGGACTCGTACCAACAGAATTGCCATGAATACACTGGGTGTCGAGCGCAAATATCAATCGCTGCTGGTCATCGGCGGCTCCGGATTCATCGGCAGCCACCTGGTAGCGCAATTGTCTGCAGCCGGATACAGTACGCTGGTGCCGACCCGGCATGAAGAAAACGCCCGGCATTTGCTGGTGTTGCCGCTCGTTGATATCGAACAGGCCGACGTACATGATGAACGCCAGTTGCATCGCTTGATGGCCGGGGTGGATGCAGTCATCAATCTGGTCGGCATCCTGCATGGCAAGCCTGCCGACGGTGCCGCGTATGGCAAGGCGTTTGCCAGGGCGCATGTCGAGTTGCCGAAAAAAATCGTCGCGGCGTGCGCTGCCTGTGGTGTTCACCGCTACCTGCATATGAGTGCGCTCGGCGCCGACCCGCATGCGCCGTCGATGTATCAGCGCTCCAAGGCCGATGGCGAAGCTGCCGCCACTGCCAACCCATTGGTGAGCGCCACCATTTTCCGGCCCTCCGTGGTGTTTGGCGAAGGCGACAAATTCCTCAATATGTTTGCGTCATTGCAAAGAAAATTCCCTGTGATTCCGCTGGGCGCTGCCGATGCCAAATTCCAGCCGGTATTTGTCGGCGACGTGGCGACCGCCTTCATTCATGCACTCGAAAATGACCATACCATTGGCCGTGCGTATGAGCTGGCCGGGCCGAAAGTCTATACCTTGCGCGAACTGGTGGAATTGTCCGGCAGCTATGCCGGCCAGCGCCATCCGGTGATCGGCCTGCCGCCCAGTCTGGCGCGGCTGCAAGCCTGGTTCCTTGAGCATGCGCCGGGTGGCCCCATCATGAGCCGCGACAACCTGGATTCGATGCAGATCGATAATGTCGCGCACGCACCGATGTCGGCTGACCTGGATCTCACGCCGACGCCGCTGGAAGCGATCGCACCCTTGTATCTGGCAGCCCGGGGCACGCACATCGACAGCTTCCGCAGCAAGCGCTGAAAGCGATTTTCAGGCGAATGTCAATTTGTGGCGTCAATGAAAGCAGCGCGTTTGCGTGCATGCGTTTGGGCTGGCTATGGTCGGGTACAATGTGTAAAAAGCATTATTTATAATGCCTTATCCGACCACCCACCCAATGCTCAATTGACCGCATGCAAACCACCGAACTCGATCCCACTTTGGCGCAAACCCTGGATGACGCGGAAAATCAGCGGCTGACCCTGGTCATCGGTAATAAGAATTACTCATCCTGGTCGATGCGGCCCTGGCTCGTGCTGAAAGCATTCGGCATCCGCTTCCAGGAAATCCAGATCCTGCTCGGACAGCCGGACACCGGCTTGCAAATTGCCCGCTATTCGGCAGCCGGACGGGTGCCGATCCTGATCGATGGCGACATCGCGATCTGGGATTCGCTGGCGATCTGTGAATACCTTGCGGAACAATTTCCAGAAAAGCGATTGTGGCCGGACAATGTCGCCGCACGCGCGATGGCGCGCTGCATTTGCGCTGAAATGCATTCCGGCTTTACCGATGTGCGTTCAGCGATGTGGATGAATATCCGGGCCAACTTTGCCGGCAAGGGCCACACTCCCGGTGCGCAAGCCGATATCGGCCGCATCAGTGAAATCTGGGAAACCTGTCTGTCTGAATTCGGTCATCACGAATACCTGTTCGGTCAATTTTCGATTGCCGATGCCTATTTTGCGCCGGTCGTGATGCGCTTTCGCAGCTACGCCGTGTCGCTGGCGCCAGCGCTGCAGGCGTATTGCGAGCGCGTCGCTGCGCATCCGGCAGTGGCGGCGTGGATCGACGCGGCGCATAAAGAGACTTGCGCGCTGCCGAAATACGATGTCTATCCGGATTGATCCGGTTGCGATGGCCGGATTGAGTGCTTGCTCATGAAAATCTATACCGTCGGTGGTGCGGTGCGTGATGGCTTGCTCGGCTTGGCCGTCCAGGACCGCGATTACGTGGTGGTCGGCGCCAGCCCCGACCAGATGCTGGCGCGCGGCTTCACGCCGGTGGGCAAGGATTTTCCAGTGTTTCTGCATCCGCAGACCCATGAAGAGTATGCGCTGGCACGCACCGAACGCAAGACCGCGCCCGGCTACAAGGGCTTCGTGTTTCATGCCGACAGCGATGTGACGCTGGAGCAGGATCTGGCGCGACGTGACCTGAGCATCAACGCAATTGCGCAAGCTGAAGACGGCAGTCTGGTGGATCCGTTTGGCGGCCAGCAGGATCTGCAGGCGCGCATTTTCCGGCATGTGTCGGCGGCTTTTGCCGAAGACCCGGTGCGGATTTTGCGCGTGGCGCGATTTGCC
>JAKFFK010000184.1:0-24906 GCA_036675285.1 Paucimonas sp.
CGCGCCATGATCGCCAGCTACGGCAACGGCCGGCGGCAGGGGGCGTCGACCATCAGCATGCAATTGGCCAGGCGTCTGTACCGGATTTCGAGCCAGACACCCGGCGGCAAGTTGCGACAAGTATTGGCCGCCTTGTGGCTCGAAGCGCGCTATGGCAAGCGCGACATCCTGGAGGCTTACCTGAACCTGGCGCCGTATGGCGGCAATATCGAAGGCGTGGGGGCGGCTAGCCTGATTTATTTTCACAAACGTGCAGGGGATCTGACCTTGCCGGAAGTGCTGACGCTGGCGGTAATTCCGCAAAACCCGCGCAAGCGCGGCGGCATGTCATCTACGCAAGGTACGCAACAGGAATTGCAGGCAGCGCGGTTGAGACTGTGGCAAAACTGGCTTGCTCTGCACCCGGACGCAGCCAGGCACCGCGCCGATATTCAGGCGCCAGCCCAGCTGTTGCCACGCGCCAGCCTGCCGTTTCGCGCGCCACATGTCACAGATCAGATAATGCGCACCAGCGCCGGTGCCGAAGTCTGGACAACGCTTGACATGCGCATGCAAAAAACGCTGGAACGTATCCTGACGCAATTCGTCGACAATCATCGTGGCATCGGCGTCAACAATGCCAGCGCAATGCTGGTTGACCATACGAGCGGTGAAGTGCGCGCACTGGTCGGATCGGCCGATTATTTCAGCAAGCAGATTGACGGTCAGGTCAATGGGGTGCAGGCCAAGCGCTCGCCCGGTTCTACCCTGAAACCCTTTATTTATGGCCTGGCGCTGGACCAAGGCTTGCTGCATCCGATGACGGTGCTGAAGGATGCGCCGGTCTCTTTCGGCCCGTTCAGCCCGGAAAATTTCGATGGCCGTTTTATCGGCCCGGTCACTGCCCAGGAAGCCCTGGTGCGCAGCCGCAATGTGCCGGCTGTGTCAGTTGCCGCCAGACTCAAGCAGCCGAACTTGTATGGCTTTCTGCAGCAGGCTGGGATTGCACGGCTGGCGTCCGAAAAGCATTACGGCCTGGCGCTGGCATTGGGCGGCGGCGAACTGACGATGGAGGAACTGGCGCAGTTGTACCAGATGCTGGCGCAGCGCGGCGTGAGGCGACCGTTGCGCTATGAGCGCACGGGACGCATGCCGCCGCCTGCGTCCGAAGACATGCGGATGCTCTCCGAAGAAGCTGCCTTCATCACGCTGCAGATGCTCAAGACCAATCCGCGGCCCGATACCGGCGACGCGGCAACACCGGCGGTTGCCTGGAAAACCGGCACCTCATGGGGCTTTCGCGACGCCTGGACCGCCGGCGTGCTGGGACCTTATGTATTGGTGGTCTGGGTCGGCAATTTCGACGGCAGTGGCAATCCTGCATTTATCGGCATCAAGACGGCAGCGCCGCTGTTTTTCAAGATCGTCGACAGCCTGCGCGCACAAGGGCTCGATCCCGGCGAGGCCGAACGGCCGCTGCCGCCGAATGTGACACGCATGGAGATATGTACCGCCAGCGGCGACCTGCCGAATGACTTGTGCCGGGACCGGTCGCATACCTGGTTCATTCCCGGCATCTCGCCGATCAGGATTAGCCGGTTACATCGGGCAGTGAAATTCGATACCCGCACCGGTAATCCGACATGTGAAGATGGGCCGTATACACGCACTGAAATATATGAATTCTGGAGCAGCGACATGCAGCGGCTGTTTCGGGAAGCCGGCATGCCGCGCCGGCAGCCACCGGCGTTGCCCGATTGTTTCGGGACCGGGCACGAGGCGGCTGAGGCACCCAGCATTACATCGCCCAGTCGCGGCGCGACTTACACCATGCAGCTGTCGAAGATGACGCCGATTGCCTTGCGTGCCAATGCTGCAGCGGCTGCCCAACCGCTGTTCTGGTTCGCCAATGGCGGTCTGATCGGCAAGACGCGTGCTGCCGAACCGATTGGCTGGCTGCCTGCTGCCCCCGGACGTTACCAGGTGCGCGTCATCGACGCCGAAGGGCGCGCCGATGTGCGCGAGGTCGAGATTGAATTCGTTCCATGAATCGGGCAGTGACCGGCTGGGTCATGAAACCAGGGCGACTCCGGGTAGGACGCGGGTCAAGCCTGGATCAGGCGCTGGCGTAAATTGCAATCCTGCTGCCACGCCCTGCGTTCGGCGGTGCTGGCCGCTTCGGCTTGCAGTTCCGCGGGCGTTTTTCGCAGGCAGGATGACAACAAGCGCTCGACCACCTGCATCTCGGGTTGTACCGTACCGAAAAACGCCACATTGTCGCCGCGCTGAATCAACAGCGTAGGGAAGTTTTCGATATCCAGGTCGCCGACCAGATCGGCCTGGTCTTCAACATCAACCCACAGAAACTGCATGCCGGGATGCTGTGCCGCGAACGCGTCGAAATTGAAACGGTACGCCATGCAGACGTCGCACCAGGCAGCGCACAGGCAAGTCACGACCCAGGCATCCTCCTTGAGTAAATCGAGTATTTGCGGCCGATTATTTTGTTCGACGGTAAAGGTAGTCATGGGCGTATTTTAGAGGTTTCCATGCCGGTGTGTCACTGCTTGCCATGCTGAGCCAGTTGGCAGGAAAAAACAAAAATGCTCATCCGCGCCGGCCTGCGGCAAGCGCATGCAGCATTGCCAATATCTGTCTGGAACGCATATTCCCTGGCGCTATTTTTTCCGCTCTTTCCAATACGGCGCGAATTTCCTGGCCAGAGACCGAATTATATCCATTGCGTTTCATGTACTGGATGAGCGTCAGTGCCCTTTGATAAAGGGATTGCACATCGCCGGACAATTGGCCGGCAGGCAGTAAATTTGCATTCTCTGAGCTGCTGGCAGTTTGCCCGGCTAAAGCATCCTGGTGGCTTTCTGAAGAAAAATCTGGGTCGACATTGTCCACTGCCAATACGGATGTTTCCGCCGAAGCCAGGGTTTGTGCTTGTATGGTGCGAATGATTTCTTTGGAGGCATCAACGTCGCCGGTTGCCGACAACAGTTGCGCCATTTCCAGGCTGGTTTCTGTACCGAGACTGATATTGGTGGCTGCCAGATGCCGGCGTATTTCATCGGCGGTGCGCTGGGCCTTGTCTGTCATGCCATTGTCTGCATAAACCTGGCTTTCGACAATCCTGGCACGCAGATCGATCTGCTCGCCTTCGAATACCTGCCGCACCGCGCCGAGCGTTTGCAACGCGTCTTCCGGTTGTTTTTTCAAGCCGTATACTCGCGCCAGGCCGAGATAGGCTTCCGGCGTTTTCAGTACCGAGTATTCGCCGACTTCGATACTCATCCTGAATGCATGCTCTGCAACTTCAAATTCGCCCAGCTTCATCGCGACTTCGCCCAGGTTTTTCTGGCGTCGGACGGAATATGGCGATAGCTGTGCCGCTTTTTCCAGCACCCGTAGCGCTTGACTGGTTTCACCCAAATGCTGCAGGGTCTGGGCCAACTGATCGTAGCCATCCAGGAAAGCTGGGTTAGCACGCACGATTTCCAGCAACAGCTTTTTCGCTTCGCGATACTGGCCTTCGAGGAAGTGGATCCTGGCAAGACCGGCTTTGGCCCAAACCTGTTCGCGCAGTGCCAAAACCTGTTCAAATACCCGTCGCGCCTGCTGCAGTTCGCCGCCTTTCAGCAGCAGACCGGCTTTGATGCGCAACAGCTCCATCGCATGAAGTCGGTTGCCGGCCAACTGCTGGTCACATAGCTGGATTGCCTCGGCGTAATCTTTGTCGGCATAGGCACGATCAATTGCCGTAAATGCCTGTTTCTTGTCCCAGGCACGATTGAGCCTGGCCAACAACAGGGATTCCGTCAGCGGCTTCAGGATATACCCGTCCGGCGCCAATTCGGCCGCGCCCATCACGATTTCCATGGCTTTTTCCGAGCTGACCATAATCCAGATGCAGGCCAAACCGATCAGGTCGCGATGCTTGGCTTCTTCCAGAATTTGCTGGCCGTTTGGCCCTTCGGAAAAATTGTAGTCGCATAATACGACGTCATACTGTTTCTCTTTCAACAGGGCGATCGCGTCTGCGCCATTTTTGACCGTGTCGATCGCCAATGCCCCCAGCTTGCGCAGCATGTCGCGCATCATGCGGTGGGCGATACTGAAGTCATCGATGACCAGGTATGTCTTGGTGGACCAATCGGGATGGGGAGCGCTTGTCATCACTGGTTCAGCCGCCATTTCAAGGCAACTCGAGAATGAAGCAGCCGCCGCCCAGCGCGCCGCCATTTTCCAGGCGGACCGTGCCATGCCGACCGCGATGCTGGTGCATCCTGGCGACTTGCCGGGCAAAATACAGGCCGAGGCCGGTGCTGCCGGTATCGAAGTTCACGCCACTTGCCGCTTCAGGGTCGGCCAGCATTGCTGCCGGATAGCCGGAACCATTGTCTTCCACGCGAACTTCAAGTGATTCATTGCCGACTTGAAAAACCAGCCGGATCTTGTCATGCGTATAGCGGATCGCATTATTGATTGCATGGTTGATCACGCCATTGACCAGGTCTTCATCGAAGTCCCAGATCAGGTCTTGTGGAAAGTCGGTGTAGAACGTAATGTTTTTCGAGTCGAGCAAGCTGCGGTTTTGTGATTCCAGTTCCAGCGCGCATTGCGCAATTGAGATGGATTGCGGATCGAACGGATACATTTGTTCGCCGACTTTGTACAAGGTCAGCAACTGGGTCAGATTGCCGTTGACGCGCCGGACTTCAAACAGCATGTGCGCCATTTCCTGATAAGACGAAAAGGTCTGTGGATCCAGTTCGCTCAGCAATTTTTCCAGGGAGCCGGACAGCATGCTGACTGAATTCTTCATGTCGTGGACAGAAGATGCCAGAAAGAGGGGGAGAACCGTCTCTTGCGGTGAATGATCCATGGGTGCTTTGTTCAAATAGTCCGATTGCCTTGCAATATTTAGCATTCACCGTGGCCAGCAGTAAGTTTCATTGGTTCAATCAGATGACATGCTAGCAGACTTCACGGGAATTACGCAGCAGCTTGTGTGTCTGGAACAAGACGACGCCATAATGGGCCGAGCGCGGTAAAATACTGGCATGTCTATCATCCTTGCTATTGAAACCTCTGCCGATCTTGCTTCTGCCGCGCTGCTGCAGGGCGATCAATTATTATTCCAGGAATCTTCCGGAGTAAAGACGCATTCGGATACCATTTTGCCGATGGTGCAGAAATTGCTCAAGCAAGCCGGTATCGGTCTGGCGCAGTGCGATGCGCTGGCTTTCGGCAGCGGCCCGGGATCATTTACCGGCGTTCGCACCGCATCCGGGGTGGTACAGGGACTGGCTTTTGGCAGCAATCGTCCGGTAATACCGGTGGTGACGCTGGCCGCAATGGCCCAGGCATGCCGCGACCAGACCGGCGCCGTTGATGTTGTGGCGATTCTCGATGCCCGCATGGGCGAAGTTTACTGGGCGCAGTACCATTTTGAAAACGGCTGGCAAACGGTCGTGACGCCGACCCTGTCACTGCCGACGGCAGTGAATCCTGTTGGCCAGGTGGCGGCTTGTGGCAACGGCTTGCGCGCCTATGCTGCGGCTTTTGCCGATCGTCCGTTTGCCGTGGCGCTGGCGGATGTGATGCCGCATGCAGCGCAAGTCGCGCAACTGGCACGTGTTGCGCTGGCGCACGGCGACACGATCGCGGCACAGGATGCACAGCCGCTTTACCTGCGCAACAAGGTCGCGCTGACCACCATTGAACGCATGGAAAAATCGTCAGGAGTTGCTGCGTGAATGTCGCGCCCAGCTTCAGGCCGGAAGCGATCAATTTGTCGCTACTTAGCCTTGAGCTCATGCAGCTCGAGGATATCGAGCCGCTGCTGGTGATCGAGAATAGCGTTTATCCTTACCCGTGGACACGGGGTAATTTTCTGGATTCGCTGTATAACGGCTATCAGACTTGGGTATTGCGCGAACCGTCGTATCAACTGGCCGGCTATTTTCTGGCAATGCCGGTGGTCGATGAACTGCATTTGCTGAATATATCAGTGCGTCGGGATTTGCAAGGCAAGGGGGTGGGGCGCAAGCTGCTGGATCGGGTTGTCTTGATTTCGCATCAACATAAGATGTCCTCGGTGCTGCTCGAAGTGCGGCCTTCGAATCTGCGTGCGCTAGCGGTGTACGAGCGTTATGGCTTTGTCCGTATCGGCTTGCGCAAAGCTTATTATCCTGCTGCAGACAATACCCGCGAAGATGCTATCGTGATGAGATTAAGCTTATGACATCCGCCAACGACCGACGAGCACGTTTTTTGCAGGAAATGGGCGTAGGCCCGGTCTGGGCTTTACGTGATTCGCGTGAGTCCGCGGTGCCGGCCCCTGTTATCGCGACCGAGCCGGTGGCTCAGGTGCTTGCCGAGCCCATTCCAGGTGCCGCTGCGTGGCCAGTTGATCATGTGTCGCATGCAGCATTGGCAGGCACATCGACCGTGCCCGACGCAGTCGAGGTTGCGCACATGGATTGGAATCAGTTGAGGGCGGCGGTTGCCGTCTGCACCAAGTGCCGCCTGTGCGAAACCCGTACCCAAACCGTTTTCGGGGCCGGCACGCAAAAAGCGCGCTGGTTGTTTGTCGGCGAAGGGCCTGGCTACAATGAAGATTTGCAAGGCGAACCTTTCATTGGTGCCGCCGGCGGCCTGCTGGACAACATGCTTGCCGCAATGGATCTCAAGCGCGGCGTCAATGCGTATATCGCCAATATCGTCAAATGTCGGCCCATCGATGCCAATGGCCGTGACCGGCCGCCGCTGCCGGATGAAGTTGCAGCATGCCTGCCTTATCTGGAGCGGCAGATCGCATTGATCCAGCCGGACATCATCGTTGCCCTCGGTAAAACTGCTGCTGTGTCGCTATTGGGTCTTGCCCCCGATACGCCGATATCAACCTTGCGCGGCATCGTGCATCGCCATGCCGACCGGCCGCTGATCGTGACCTATCATCCGGCTTATCTGCTGCGCAAACCCGAAGAAAAAGGCAAGACGTGGCGCGACCTGTGTCTTGCACTGACCACTTATGCCGGCACAAGTACCCCAGGCTGACACGTTCCAAAGGCAATTCCACCAGCGCTGGCATCATTTGCATGATCCGCATGTGCGTGCACTGGCGTGGCTGCTCGATTCGCCGGATTTACTGGAGCCGAGCGCTGCACAGTGGGCCGGTCGGGTTGCCACGATTGCCTCGCCCTTGCCCAATGCAACGCTGGAATGGCTGGCGCAACTGGAGCGGACGCCGGCGTCATTGCATGCGTATCTGGCGGTCCAGCCGTTTACGCGGCTCGGGCGCTATGCCGAAAAACTGATGGCGTTTTATTTTGAGGCGCAAGGCATTTTAAAAGCGCATGGGGTGCAGGTGCGCGCCAACAAAAATGATACGGTGGGCGAGTTCGATTTTCTGTTGCAGCAAGGCGAGTCTTTATTGCATTGGGAATTTGCCACCAAATTCTATTTGCTGGAGCCGAGCGGGGTAGGGCAAAGCGCAGATTATTTCGTCGGCCCAAATCTTGCCGATACGCTCGGTGCAAAAATGCACAAGATTTTTGATCAGCAATTAAAGCTGGCCCAACATCCGGCGGCGCAATCCTATCTGTCGCAACCGGTAAGCCTGTCCCAGGCGCTGATCAAGGGCTGGTTGTTTTATCATGATAACGACATACATGCGTTGCAGGCGCCGGGCGTGTCAGCGCGTCACTGTCGCGGTTTCTGGTGTGAACTGGCAGGCATGGCGCATCTTGAGGCGGAATATGCAGTCATCCTGCCCCGCTTGAACTGGCTGGCGCCTGCCCGAATTGCCATGGATCAGGCATTGAGCCGGACTGTGTTGCAACGCACGCTGACCGAATATTTTGCGCACGATAGCATGCCGGTCATGGTCGCCATGCTGGAGTGTCAAGGAAGCACGGCGATCGAGCTGACGCGCGGGTTCATCGTGCCGGATGACTGGCGCACGCGCGCCGGGGAGCGGATCCGCCTGGGTGTAACGGGGCGATAATCCAATGGCGAGCCTTGCCGAGACTGGAGGGCTTCAATGTTTGTGTTCGCCGATCAGTGCAAGTGAATCATGTTCGCGCTGGTTGGCAGCATGTTTGCGCATCACCAACAACATGATGCCGGCGACAAAAAGACCAAACATGACAATGACGATATTGATATTCATGTCCAGCTTGATCATCAGCGCATACAGCACCAGCATGGTCAGGACTGACAGGTTTTCATTAAAGTTTTGTACAGCAATCGAATGGCCTGCACTCATCAATACGTGGCCGCGGTGCTGCAGCAAGGCATTCATCGGCACCACAAAATAACCGGCCAGCGCACCGACCAGAATCAGCAATGGATAGGCGAGCCACACGGATTTCACCATCGTCAATACCATCACGGTGACGCCCATGGCCACCCCTAGCGGCATCACCGACAGCGATTTTTTCAGCGGCACAAAACGGGCTGCGGCGATTGCGCCTATGGCAATGCCGACCGCCACCACGCCTTGCAGGATGGCTGCCTTGTCCAGCGGCATCTGCAATGAGCTTTCCGCCCACTTCAATACAATGAATTGCAAAGTGGCGCCTGCGCCCCAAAACAGCGTGGTGACCGCCAGCGAGATTTGGCCTAGTTTGTCTTTCCACAGCAAGTTGAAGCAGCCGGCAAAATCCGCGATCAGTTTGATCGGGTTGCGCTCCTGGATCCGATAACGCGCTCCAGTTTCTGGGATGCGCAAGTTGAACAGCGATGCGATCAGATAAATTAGCATGATGATGGTGAGCGCCGCTTCGGCCGGTGACGCAAAACTGCTGTTCGTCAGCGGGAATTGGATGTCGAGCAAATCTTCTACAATTTTTGGATTGACCAGCGCGCCACCCATGACTGTGCCCAGAATGATCGACGACACCGTCAAGCCTTCAATCCAGCCGTTGGCGGCGACCAGTTTTTCAGGCGGCAGCAGTTCGGTCAGGATGCCGTATTTGGCGGGCGAATAGGCAGCGGCGCCGAGGCCGACCACGCCATAGGCAATTAATGGATGGACGTGAAAAAACATCAGCGCGCAGCCGAATATCTTGACCAGGTTGGTGATCAACATCACCCTTCCCTTGGGCAAGGAATCGGCAAATGCGCCGACAAATGCGGCGAGCAGCACATATGACAGTACAAAAAACAGCTTCAGCAGCGGAGTCATCCACTCCGGAGCATTCATGACTGTCAATACTGCAATGGCAACGATTAAAAGGGCATTGTCGGCGAGCGATGAAAAAAACTGCGCCGCCATGATGGTATAAAACCCGCGATTCATTCGCATGTCAACGATAACGATGTGTCTCTGGCTTGCTTTATACCATGAAAATCCCGCCAAACCATGAATTGAGCCGTACCGAAATGATTGTGTCCGGTAAAATATGCAGTGCGGTCCATGGCTGCCGGCCTGTACTGGCATCCATGAAACCCGCTCTGTTGATTGTGCTTTTTATTTTTTCGTAAAAATTGTATTCATGCCCAGACCGCTTGTCGCCACGATTGATATTTCTGCTTTAAAGCATAATCTGAAAATTGCCCGGGCATGCGCACCGCAGGCAAAAGTGTGGGCCGTTGTCAAGGCAAATGCCTACGGCCATGGTTTGGCGCGCGGCATGCGCGGCTTTGCCGATGCCGATGGCCTGGGCTTGATAGAAATCGACGGTGCTGTGCATTTGCGCGAGCTGGGTTGGCAAAAGCCTATCTTGTTGCTGGAAGGCGTGTTCGAACCGGCAGATATGCACACCGTGGCTGCGCATGGATTGGATATTGCTGTGCACAGCGATGCACAGATTGTGATGCTGGAGCAAGCCAAGCTATCTGCTCCGGTTGATATTCATTTGAAAATGAATAGCGGCATGAACCGCCTTGGATTCAAGCCGGATGCCTACCGTGCCGCCTATGCCAGGCTGCGGTCCAATCCGGCGGTGCGTCAGATTACCCTAATGACCCATTTCGCCAATGCCGAGGATGCCGACAATCCCGGCATGCCATTTAGTGAGCAAATCCGGCGTTTCCGGCAAACTGCGGAAGGATTGGCGGGTGCGCACAGCCTGTCCAATTCTGCCGGCAGCCTGCTGCACCCGGATGTGGCGGCTGACTGGATCCGCCCCGGCATCATGCTGTATGGCGCTACCCCGGGTGCCAGAACTGCGCAACAATTCGGCTTGCGGCCAACCATGACGCTGCGCAGCGAAATCATTGGCGTGCAGCAGATTGAACCAGGCGAGGCAGTCGGCTATGGCAGCCGCTTCATTGCGTCGCGGCCAATGACCATCGGGGTCGTCGCCTGCGGTTATGCAGATGGCTACCCGCGCCATGCGCCGAACGGCACGCCGGTGCTGGTCGACGGCATCAAAACCGGCATCGTCGGCAGCGTGTCGATGGATATGATCAGCGTCGATTTAACGGCTGTGCCAAATGCGGCGATCGGCAGTGCAGTGACCCTGTGGGGAGAAGGCCTGCCGATCGACGAGGTAGCGCAGGCGGCCGGCACGGTTGGTTATGAATTGATGTGCGCGCTGGCGCCACGGGTACGCGTGCTGGAACGCTGAACGGATGTTCAATTAACAATTATGGCCAAAGCGAAAACCAATTACACCTGCACCGAATGCGGCGGCATCACCAACAAGTGGGCTGGCCAGTGCCCTGCGTGCGGGCAATGGAACACCCTTGTGGAAACCCTGGTGGAGTCGGTCGGTAACCGCTACTCGGCACAGCCGCAGGGACTGGCGCAGACTGCGCCGGTATTGACGCTGGCCGATATCGAGGCAATCGATGTGCCGCGGTTTACCACCGGCATCGAAGAATTCGACCGGGTCTTGGGCGGCGGCTTGGTGGCTGGCGGCGTGGTGTTGATCGGCGGCGATCCGGGCATCGGCAAATCCACGCTGCTGCTGCAGGCTTTGGCCAACCTGTCGCGTACCAAAAAAGTTTTGTATGTCAGCGGCGAGGAATCCGGCGCACAGATTGCATTGCGCGCCAGGCGTCTTGCCGTCGATGCGCAGGAACTGAAACTACAGGCGGAAATCCAGCTCGAAAAAATCCTCAATACCCTGGCTGACCTGAAGCCGGACGTGGCCGTCATCGACTCGATCCAGACCATGTATTCGGATGCGTTGACATCGGCGCCCGGTTCGGTTGCCCAGGTGCGCGAGTGTGCGGCGCAGCTGACGCGGGTCGCCAAGCAAACCGGCATTACCATCATCATGGTCGGCCATGTCACCAAGGAAGGCGCGCTGGCCGGGCCGCGCGTGCTCGAGCATATCGTCGATACGGTATTGTATTTCGAGGGCGATACCCATTCGAGTTTCCGGCTGGTGCGCGCATTCAAAAACCGCTTTGGCGCAGTCAACGAGCTGGGCGTTTTCGCGATGACGGAAAAAGGCTTGAAGGGCGTCTCGAATCCATCGGCGCTGTTCCTGTCGCAGCATGACACCCAGGTCGCCGGCTCTTGCGTGATGGTGACCCAGGAAGGCACCCGGCCTTTGCTGGTGGAAATCCAGGCGCTGGTCGATACTTCGCACGTGCCCAATGCGCGGCGCCTGTCGGTCGGTCTCGAGCAGAACCGGCTGGCGATGCTGCTGGCCGTGTTGCACCGGCATGCCGGCGTGGCGGCATTCGACCAGGACGTGTTCATCAATGCGGTCGGCGGCGTCAAGATCACTGAACCGGCGGCCGATCTGGCGGTGTTGCTGGCGATTCACTCATCAATGCGCAACAAGCCCTTGCCGCGTGGTCTGGCAGTATTTGGCGAAGTCGGGCTGGCTGGTGAAATCCGTCCGGCGCCGCGCGGCCAGGAACGCTTGCGCGAAGCGGCAAAACTGGGATTTTCAATTGCGATGATTCCGAAATCCAATGCCCCAAAACAGAAAATCGAAGGTTTGACCATCATCGGCGTCGAGCGAATCGAAGAAGCGCTGGACAAGATTCGCAATACTGACCTGTAGCGCATATGCACAGGGCGCTGGGCGGCATGAGCCAACCTTGCTATCCGGCGTAACAGCCTGATTTCTGCATAGCAGATCAGCTTTGCGGATTGGCCAGTTTGTGCGTGCGCCAGGTCAGCACTGCCAACACGCTGGCAAGTGCTGCCATGCAAGTGCAAAATACCACCAGCGAGTGAGACAAGCCAATGTGGTCGGACAGCCAGCCGACGCCAAGGATCGGCACGATGGTGCCACAGTAACCAATCATCAAGTAGGTTGAAATCAGGCCAGCGCGGTTGGCGGGCGTGGATATCTTGTTAACCAGCATCATGCCAGCGAGGTTGCACAATCCGTGGCTCAGTGCGGTCGCCAGTACGCTCAATACAAACAGCAATCCTGAGCCGAAGAAGTTATTAATCAACAGTAGCAGGTTGCACAGCACCAGCGCTGCAAAGCCCCACATCATTGCTGTTTTGGGATGCACGGGGCGGGCAAGGTATTGGACGGCAGCCGATAAAAACAGGATCACGCCAATCGACAGGCCCGAGACGGCTGGTCCGTGCCATGGCATCATGCGTTCCATGAAGCTCGGCGCCAGCGACGCGTAGAGGCTGAAGATGCCGAAAGCGCAAAAGGCGCCCATGCTGCCAATGGCAAAGTGACGCGCAAAGCGTGCTTCAGGCAGCGTCACTTTGGGAAGCCATTCGCGCAGACGTAGCGGCACTTTTTCACGCCCGGCGGTCACCTGCAGATGGGCGGGCAGAATCATTTTCCACAATGCCCAGATGGCCACAATCCCCAGCAGCAGCGATGGCACATAGGCTGTCACCAATGGCGCCGGTGCCCACTGTGCGATCAATCCGCCCACCACCGGTCCCAGACCGAAACCGAAGGCAATCGTCAGGCTCGTGGTGGCTGAGGCACGTTGCATGTCGCCTTTGTTGCCCACCTGCGTCAGTCCCAATGAGGCCGAGGTAGTGATCAAGCCAGACGCCACGCCAATCACCACGCGACCCACGATCAGCGAAGTGACATCCCAGGCACAGGCGGAAATCAGCACCCCTAAAGTGACAATGACCAGGCCGGCACGCAGCACGGGCAGGAAGCCATAGCGGTCATTGAGGCGTGCCAGCAGCAACAGGCTTGCCAGTGCGGCCACCATATAGGCCACGAAAACGATGGTGATGTGGCTAGGCTGCAAACCCCAGGCTTGCTGGTACAGCGGATACAGCGGGCTGGCAAGGGCGGTTCCCATGACACCCACGCACATGCAAAAGCACAACCATAGGTAGGGTGATGGTTTGATAGACATAAGGAAGAAGTAGGGATGAGTAATGTTGTTCGAGTCTCTCGCCCTGAGCGACTGTGTTATTTGCGAGTGCTATTGACCGGGCGTTCGAACTTGGTGCATTGTAATCCAGTCACAAGAAAGCTGCGGGAGGGCCAGACTTTCAAGTATGAAGTATGACAAAATCTCCGGGGCATTGGTATGCTATGCCGGGCGCGTTCTGCGGCGGCAGCCGCCAACGCATTCAAAAGGAAAACGGTGAAACAACACGACACATTGGCGAAGGAAGGGCTGCCGGGGCAGTCCTTGCGCTACGCGCGCGTATTGAGCATTGCCGGCTCCGACAGCGGCGGCGGCGCCGGCATCCAGGCCGACCTGAAAACCTTTGCCGCGCTCGGCTGCTACGGCATGACCGCGATTACCGCCATCACCGCACAAAATACTTGCGGCGTGCACGGCATCCATACTGTTCCACCCGCCATGCTGGCGGCGCAGATCGATGCGGTCGCCGCCGACATCGGCATCGATGCCGTCAAGATCGGTATGCTGCACGATCCCGAGGTAGTCGAGGTGGTGGCCGACGCCATCTGCCGCTACCAATGGCCGCACGTGGTGCTCGACCCGGTGATGGTGGCCGCCGGCGGCGACCGCCTGATCGCGCAGGAAACGGCAAACGTGCTGGTGCAACGGCTATTTCCCCTTGTGACGGTGATTACGCCCAACCTGGATGAAGCAAGCTTGCTGCTGGGTCGTGCGCTGAAAAGCGAGGATGATCTGGCAGCGGCAGTGGAGGATTTGCTGGCGCTCGGCGCACGCGCCGCGCTACTGAAGGGCGGACATCTGCCGGGTGAGGAAGTGGTCGATGTGTTGCTGCAGAGCGACCAGCCGCTGCTGCGCATGTCGCACCGACGCATCGTCAGCCGCAATATCCATGGCAGCGGTTGCACGCTGTCCTCTGCGCTTGCCTGCCATTTGGCGCTGGGCCATGATTTATTCGAAGCGGTGCAGTTGGCGCGCAGTTACACCTTGCAGGCAATTGCACAGGGTGCGGATGTAAAAACCGGGCAAGGGCACGGACCTGTGAATCACAGCTGGGGACCGCTGGTAGCGAAGAAATTTCCTTTCAGGACTTGATTAGCCCGGCCGCAGTCATGTGGCCGATGGCATGCGCATGCCCAGCGAACAGGAACTGGGCATGACCGTTTACCCGGGCATTCATGGACCTAACTCAATAAGCATTCCAGGAAGACGGTGGCAGGGTTGATGCGTGCATTCAAGAACCGCTTTGGCGCAGTCAATGAGCTGGACGTGTTCGCGATGACGGAAAAAGGCTTGACGGGCGTATCGAATCCATCGGCACTGTTGGCCATGAGCGCTTGCGCGAAGCGCCAAAACTCGGATTTTCAATTGGCAAGATCCCGAAATCCAACGCCCCAAAACAGAATATCGAAGATTTGACCATCATCGGCATCGAATGAATTGAAGAAGCGCTGGACAAGATTCGCAATACCTAAGTGTAGTGCCGACGTCATAACATATTCCGGCATTATTTCTGGATGATCTGGTATCCGCTGGCTTACTGGATGCTGAATATGTGCACTACTGTCTGGTCCGTACCGAAAGTGCTGATGCGTGCACACGGCAAGCGCGCCATCTGGACCAGCCCGGACCGGGGTTTGCGCACGCCCGCAAGCCAGACAAAATTGAACTCGCCAATTGATGCTCCAATGCCTGCCGATCTCATGCCTCTGGAAAGAGTGCGGAGCAAGAAAGCAACCAGGCAGGCTTCCCATTTGCCTGAATTGAAATATGAAAACACTGATCTCTGAACAACCCTCGCTTGCCTCCTTGCCGCAACGGTTTGGATGGGCATGTGTCACCGCTATTTTCTGGATGGCATGGATTTATTTATGGCTGCCGCTTCTCACCTTGGCGTTCTGGTTACTTGGTATTTTTGCATACGGCGATTTCATTGGCAGTGGCGCCGCGCACCGGCTAGCTGAAGTGGGGCGTCTAGCCCTTGTGTATTCCTGCGTGATCTTGGTAATGGGTGGCGGTTTGTTGCTATGGCATGGGTCGAATTCGTTCGATTTCATAATGTAAACCGCCGCACTCAGCCGATTCCCGTCGGCCTTGATGAAGTAGCGGATTATGCGCAGTTACCCATGGAAGAAGTGTCGAAATGGAGCAAGGCGCGGCGCATGGTGGCACACCACGATCCGCATGGACGCATGATCAGTGCTGAAGTGCAAGCGCATGCCTTGACATAAACATCCGGCAAATTCGATTTTATGCGGGCGTGCATCGCAGTCCAGCACATTTCACCTCATTTCACGATCGACAGGATGTCAGCAATTCGCCTTGCCGCGCTGCCATCACCAAACGGACAGCTGTGCACTTGCATGTTGCGCAGCGCCGCTGGATCGCCCAGCAGCGTTTCCAAGTGCCTGCCGATGGCAACTGCGGTAGTGTCTGTCAGTAGTGCACCACCGGCCTTGATCAGCTCCTGGTGGCCGGCATGATTACCAATAAAAAGTACCGGTTTGCCAAAGGCAGAGGCATTCTGTTCGATATACTCCGAATCAGTGACGACCAGGTTGCAACGGGATAGCAGGTCCACCATCCCCGGATACGAAAGTGGTCCGGTCGGACAGATCCGCTTGTGGCCAGATGGGCAAAAATGCGCCATTGCCGCATCTGCAAGCGGCTGCAGGCCAGTGCCAGTCAGCCACGCCGCCAGGGATTCCGGATGCTGCTCAAGGTTTTCAGACAGCGCCTGTACAAGATGGAATATCTGCTGCTCGTCCGTGTCTTGATGCACTGTTGCCACCAGGATCAGCCGCCGCGATCGGCACTGAAACAGGAAATCGCGCAGCTCGTCGGGCAGCGAATAGGATTTGCCTGGCGTGGACGCATGCAAGTGTTCCCGAGTCCAGTGGGCAGCATCAATCAGAGTATCGCCGACTTCATAGACGCGCGTCGGCGGGATGCGCTCTTCCAGCAGATTGCACATCGCCTGCTCGGTGGCGGTGAAGTGCCAGTGGGCGAGCCTGGCAATTAATTCCTGGGTTTTTTCTTCGGCCGCGGGCACCTCGACATAGCTGCGCCATCCGGCATTCAAATGGGCAACGGGTATGTTGTGCGCGTGGCCGGCAAGGGCTGCTGCCAACGCCGTGGCAGATCCACCTTCGACGATGATCATATCCGGCTCGATTGCCGCAATCACTCTGTCGACCTGTTCCAGTATGGTGGCTGCTGCCAACTGTTGCCTGGAAGAGGGTGGCAATTCAAGGATTGTCTGTACCGGCATCTCAAAGACCTGATGCAACATCCGTACTGCCGGATCCTCCCATCCTGACTGGAGAATTTCCACCCGATTTCCCTGTTCCTTCAGTACACGATACAAGGGCATCATTCTGATGGTTTCAGAATCAGTGCCGATACAGAAGAGGCAGGTTTTCTGGTTCATATCGTCTCTCTGGTAGAGAAAACTTTCGGCACCGTATGCAGGTGACCCAGCAGGCACTCCACACGCATGCCGGAACAGGGCTGGGCACTTGCTGCAAACCAGTGTGTTGGGGTTTTATAGCATTAGAGCAAAATCTACGGTTTGATGTAAATCATGCAATTATTTTTGCCATCAATGCCGGAATCGGTTAATGGGTGAGCAAGCCAAGTCTGATTGTGCAGGAATGGCTTGGTCGTGCCGGGATATTTATGAAGTGTGGTGCTGCCTGTTGCTGGACTGATGCAGGTTCAAAAATCGATGAGGCGGGCTGCCTCGACGCCGCTTTGAATGGCCGATTCAAGTGTGGCCGGATAATCGCTGGCGATGTAATCGCCAGCCAGGAATAGATTGTCCAGGCCGCTACTGGCTGCAGGACGCAGCAGGGCAGGGGTACAGGCATACGTGGCGCGCTTTTCTGAAATGACCTTGCTCCAGCGCGGCTGCGCCAATGCCGGTAGCCGGAAAGCTTCGGCCAGTTGCCGGGTGACTGACGCAATCAGCGCATCCTGGCCTGACTCGATGGCATTTGCCGAAGTGCTGACCACCACCGCTAGCAAGCCGGCCTGGTCAGGCGCCAGCTGACCGCGGTCAAAGACGAATTGTCCCCAAGTATTGCTGGCAGCATCATCCAGCAGGGCCAAGAAAGGCTGGGGCAGCTTGATGTGCGGCTCGTATTGCAGATAGCAGGTGGTGATCGGTTCATACTCGAAATCCGGCAGACGCGCCGCGCCAGGTATTGTCGACAGCAATTCGGCGGCGCGTTCGGCCTGGGTAGCGATCACGACCGCATCGAAATGCAGCGCCGATGACACGCCTTCGACCATTGCCTGCAGTGTCCAGCTGGAGCGCTCGGCATGCGTTACGGCTTCGATGGCTTGCACTGCACAGCCGGTGTGAATGGTGCCGCCAGCTTGCTGTATGTAGGCTGACGCCCGCTGCGGAAACAGCGTCGTCAAATCCACCCTAGGCAGCAGCATATCCGATGCGGCGCGGCGCGCCCCCAGGCTGTCGCGCAAGACATTCAAAAACACTTGGGCCGAGGCCCGTTCCGGCGCGGTATTCAGTGCTGCGATACATAAGGGGCGCCACATCAGACGGTTCAGCCGTTCGGTCTGGTCGAAGCGATCGAGCAATTCGGTAACGGTACAGTCCTGATGGAGTTGCCAGTCCATCCAGCGCGCGGTAGTGGAAAAGCGCGCCAGGGCAAGCTTGTCTTCGCCGGCAAGCCCTTTGGCGCGCAACAATGCTGCCAGCAAGTGCAGCGGCGCCGGCAGGCGGGGCGCGATGAAATCCATGCCGGCTGAAGATTGCGGATAACGCATCTGCAAGGGCAGGCGCAGGAAAACATCGGCAGCTGCAATGCCGACCATGCGCATCATGCGCAGTGTTTCGGCATAGGCGCCCAACAGGATGTGCTGGCCATTGTCCAGCAATACGCCATTGAATTCGACCGCGCGCGCGCGGCCGCCCAGGGTTCTTGCCCTTTCAAACAGACTGACCTGATAGCCGCGCCGGCTCAGTTCGACAGCTGCCGCGCAACCTGCCCAGCCTGCGCCCACAACCGCTACCTTGCGTGCCGCGCTTACCGGCCCAGCGACAGGCAACTTTTTCAACGACATTGCTGCCATAGGGAATTGCCAACTTTCACGTCAGCCGCGCACATAGGTTTTCCACGCCAGCCAGAGCTTGCGAATCGGCGTCAGCGAAATGCGTTGCGTCAGCACATGGAAGCCATCGTGCTCGATTTCACTCAGCAAGGTGCGATAGATGGCCGACATCATCAGGCCCGGACGCTGGGCACGTCGGTCTGCCGCCGGCAATAGCGCAAACGCTTCGTCATACACGGCTTGAGCACGCCGTACCTGGAAGTGCATCAGCTTTTCGAAATTTTCGCTATGTCGTGCATTGAGAATGTCGGCCGCAGTCACATTGAATTGCTGGAGTTCGTTGACCGGCAGGTAGATGCGGCCCTTGCGCGCATCTTCGCCGACGTCGCGGATGATATTGGTCAGCTGGAAAGCCAACCCCAGTTTCTCTGCATATTGCAATGTCTGCGGCTGTGTATAGCCGAAAATGCTGGCCGACAGGATACCGACCACGCTGGCCACGTGCCAGCAATAGCGCTGCAGTCCCGGATAATCCAGGTAGCGGGTCTGGTCCAGATCCATTTCCATGCCATCAACAATCGCCAGCAGGTGCTTGCCATCCAGCGCATACGGCTGCAGATGCGGTTGCAGCGCTAGTGTTACCGGATGTGTCGGCGTGCCGTTCAGCATTGCTGTAATTTCCTTGCGCCACCACATCAATTTGTTGCGCGCGACCGTGACATCGGTACAGTCGTCGACCGTGTCATCGACTTCCCGGCAAAATGCATACAAGGCAGTAATGGCACGGCGCCGCTCCTGCGGCAGGAACAAGAAGCTGTAATAAAAGCTTGATCCGCTCTGCGCGGCTTTTTCTTGGCAATATTCGTCAGGCGACATAGGCAGGCTAGAGCAGGGACAAGATAAGAAGCCGCTATGCTAGCCGAACTGGCAGGGACCGACAAACTGAATTTACATGCGACGCATGGTCATGCTGCGCCAGATGACCTGCAGCCAGTCCGATTTGCCCAGTGTTGGGCGCTTGCGAAACACATCCAGCCCGTTAGCTTCGATGCGCTCCAGGATGCGCAATCCGCCCTGGACTACCATCCGCAATTCCCAGCCTATGCGTCCGGGCAAGCGCAGCGCGAGCGGCGCACCGGACAGCATCATGGCGCGAGCCCGGTCGATTTCAAACTGCATCAGTGCGCACCATTGCGAGGTAAGCAGCTGCTCGGCGAGGTGATCTTCGGTGACGCCGAAGCGGTGCAGGTCTTCTTGGGGGAGATAAATCCGCTGTTTGTCCCAATCGATCGCCACATCCTGCCAAAAATTAATCAGTTGTAAGGCGGAGCAAATCTGATCCGCGTCGCGGATATTTTCCGGATGCGCCTGCCCGTATAAATGCAGCATCAACACGCCCACCGGATTGGCTGAGCGCCGGCAGTAGTCGAGCAGGCTGCCAAATGATAAATAACGCGTGGTCACGACATCCTGCTTGAAAGCCGACAGCAGGTCGTGGAACGGTTGCAGCGGCAAGGCATATTCCCGGATCACTTGGCCAAGCGCGATAAACAGCGGGTTGTCTGTCACATCACCTCTGGCGATCCGGCCGAGCTCGTCTTCATAGCCTGTCAGCGCATCGAGGCGCTGCTGCGGTAGCCAATCGCCTTCATCGGCAAAGTCGTCGGCGCTGCGGGCAAACGCATAGATGACGGCAATCGCCGGGCGTAATCTTTTTGGCATCAAAATAGATGCTACAGGGAAATTTTCGTAGTGATTGACTGACATTATTTTCGTAACTGACTAAATAGTCATATGCAAATGCGGGTACGCATGCTTATAATTAATAACTAATAAGTCAGTAATTAATTGTCGTTTCGTACTTTATATTTTCGGCCATGATTTTGTGGCTGTTGCTTCTTTTTCTGCCCGCATAGTAAAGGAAAATCGTGGCTGTCATGATAAATCCCTCCGCATCCGTCTCTCGCCTGACTGCCAAAGCTGTGGCATTGGTGTTTGTCACAGTCAGCTTGGTCGCCGGTTGTTCCAAGCCGGTGCAAAAAATTGAAGATATCCGTCCAGTGCGCGTGGTGCAGGTGGCCGCTGATAACATCGATGTCATTGCTGAATTTCCAGGGGAAGTCCGGCCACGCATTGAATCGAGGCTGGGTTTTCGTGTCAGCGGCAAGATTATCGCAAGAAAGGTCGATATCGGCTCCACAGTGAAACGCGGCCAGGTACTGATGCAAATCGACCCGCAAGACCTGCAGTTGGCGCAGGCGCAAGCCAATGCCGGGCTAAAGGCGGCGGAAAGCAACCATGCACTGGCCAAAGCCGAGCTGGCTCGCTATCGGGAGTTACACGAAAAGAATTTCGTCAGCCAAGCCGTACTGGATAGCAAGGAAAGCGCATACCAGGCAGCGCGCGCCGGTTACGAGCAGGCAGTTGCTGTATACAAGAGTCAATCCAATCAAACCGCCTATACAACGCTGGTAGCCGACGCGCAAGGCGTGGTCACCGGGATTGACGCCGAAGTCGGACAGGTGGTCGCCGCAGGCACCCCGGTGGTTCGGGTCGCGCAATTGAATGAAAAGGAAATCGTGATCGGCATCCCGGAAGGCAAGGTCGATTCCCTGCGCAGCATTACCGATGTCAGGGTGCGCATCTGGGCCAAGCCAAACCAAATCATTCCCGGCAAGATCCGTGAAATTTCGCCGATTGCCGATCCGGCGACCCGGACTTACACCGCCCGGGTCGCCATTCCGCAGGCTCCGGCCGATGTAAAGCTGGGCATGACTGCGTATGTCACTTTTTCCGCCAAGACTGCCGCGCCTGTCATTAAGCTGCCGATGACCGCGCTGTTCCAGGACAAGGCGTCGACCGCAGTGTGGATAGTCGACAATGGCGCCGTCAAGCTGGTGCCGGTGCAGGTGGGTGGCCCGGCCGGAAACGAAATCGTGATTGCAGCGGGCTTGACGCAGGGCCAGGCTGTGGTGACCGCCGGCGTGAATCTGTTGAAGCCGGGGCAAAAGGTCAGGATCCTCGGCGGCGACAAAGCGCTTGCAGGCAGTGCTCCTGATATTGCTGTCGTATCCAAGACCATGCAGTCCGGAGATGCCAAATGAAGCGCGGCTTCAATATGTCGCGCTGGGCGCTGGAACATATTCCGCTGACCCGCTACCTGATCGTGGTCTTGCTGCTGGGCGGCATCCTCGGTTACAGCAATCTCGGACAGGATGAAGACCCGCCGTTTACCTTTAGGGCAATGGTGGTGCGGGCAGTGTGGCCAGGCGCAACCGCGTTGCAAATGGCCGACCAGGTCACCGATAAACTGGAAAAAAAGCTGCAGGAAACGCCATACATCGACACCATCCGCAGCTATTCCAAGCCCGGCGAGACACTGATCATTTTGCAGTTGCGCGAGTCGACGCCGCCAAAAGAGACGCCAGCTGCGTGGTATCAGGTGCGCAAGAAGATCGGCGACATACGCGCCACCTTGCCGCCGGGCGTCATCGGGCCGTTTTTCAATGACGAGTTCGGCGATACCTTCGGCTCGATCTTTGCCTTGTCCGGGGATGGGTTTACCTATGCCGAGGTCAAGGACTATGCCGATTTCGTGCGCCAGCAACTGCTGCAGGTGCCATCGGTTGCCAAGGTCGAGCTGTATGGTGTACAGGATGAAAAAATCAATATCGAGTTTTCGCACAAGAAATTTGCGCAGCTGGGCATCCCGTTTGAAGCCATCGTTGCACAATTGAATGCGCAGAATGCGATCGAATCGACCGGAGTGCTGGTCACGCCGACGGACAATCTGCAGGTGCGGGTCAGCGGCGCCCTGCAAACGCCACGCGACCTGGAAAACCTCGAATTGCGTGCCAACGGCACCACCTTCCGCTTAGGCGACTTTGCTGTCATCAAGCGCGAATACAGGGATCCGCCGCAAGACAAGATGCGCTTCAATGGCCGCGAAGTGATCGGGCTCGGGATTTCGATGGAAAAGGGCGGCGATATCATCCAGCTGGGACGCCATCTGGAAAGCACGGTCGACGGGATTAAAACCAAGTTGCCGGTCGGCGTCGAACTTCACCGGGTATCGAACCAGCCGGAAATCGTCGCTACTTCAGTCAACGAATTCCTGAAGGTGCTGACAGAGGCGGTGCTGATCGTGCTGGCGGTCAGCTTTGTGGCGCTCGGCTTACACACCAAGCCATGGCGCCTGGATATGCGTCCGGGCCTGGTGGTGGCACTCACCATCCCGCTGGTGCTGGCCGTCACCTTTCTGTTCATGAGCATGCTCAAGATCGACTTGCACAAGATATCATTGGGCGCATTGATCATTGCGCTGGGATTGCTGGTCGACGATGCGATCATTGCGGTGGAAATGATGGTGCGCAAAATGGAAGAGGGCATGTCCCGCTTCGATGCCGCCACCTTTGCCTATGATTCGACAGCGATGCCGATGCTGACCGGCACCCTGATCACGGTCGCAGGTTTCTTGCCGATTGGCCTGGCCAAATCGGTCGCTGGCGAATACACGTTTTCAATGTTTTCGGTGAATGCGCTGGCCTTGCTGATTTCCTGGTTTGCGGCGGTTTTGTTTACGCCCTACATCGGCTACATTTTGCTGAAAGTAAAGCCTGCAGCCGGCGCGGATGGTCATCATGAATTGTTCAATACGCCCTTTTACAATCGTTTCCGGGCAGTTGTGAACTGGTGCGTGGAATGGCGCAAGACCACCATCCTGTTGACGCTGGCAGTGTTCGGCTTGGGCATATTCGGTTTTCGCATCATCGAGCAGCAATTTTTCCCGGATTCGAGCCGCCCGGAACTGATGGTCGAACTTTGGTTGCCCGAAGGTTCGTCATTCAAGGCGACTGAGGCGCAGGCAAAAAAATTCGAAGCGTTTCTGCAGCAGCAGGAGGGAGTGAAAAGCGTGACCAGTTATGTCGGCACCGGCAGTCCGCGTTTCTATCTGCCGCTCGACCAGATTTTCCCGCAGACGAATGTGACGCAAATCGTCGTACTGCCCAAGGATTTGCAGGCCCGGGAAGCGCTGCGACTGAAAATTGTCGAGGTATTCAAGAATGATTTCCCGGAAGTGCGCGGGCGTGTGAAATTGCTGCCAAACGGCCCGCCGGTACCATATCCGGTGCAATTCAGGGTCACCGGGGATGAGGTGGCCAAGGTGCGCGCGATCGCCGATCAGGTCAAGCAAATCATGCGGGCCAATCCGAATGCGATCGGTGTCAACGATAACTGGAATGAATCGGTCAAGGTCTTGCGTCTAGACCTCGATCAAGACAAGTTGCGCGCACTCGGCATCAGTTCGCAGGCAGTCATGCGGGCCGCCAATACCATCCTGACCGGTTCCACCATCGGCCAATTCCGCGAAGGTGACCGGCTGATCGATATCGTGGCGCGCCAGCCGGTGGAGGAACGCTCGACCATCAGCGCATTCAATGAAGCCAATTTGCAAACGCCAGGCGGGAAAACCGTCCCATTGTCACAACTTGCGCGTGCCCAATTCGTGTGGGAACCAGGTGTAGTCTGGCGCGAAGGACGGGAATGGGCGATTACCGTCCAGTCCGACGTCATCGACGGCATCCAGGGTCCGACCGTGTCGAGCCAGATCGACCCGCAACTGGCCGCATTGCGCGCCGACCTGCCAGCCGGTTACCGGATCGAGTTGGCCGGCGCGGCCGCCGATAGCGGCAAGGCACAAGCTTCGATCGCCGCCAATGTGCCACTGGTGATTTTCATTATCTTCACCTTGCTGATGCTGCAGCTACACAGTTTTTCACGATCAGTGCTGGTGTTTTTGACCGGACCGCTGGGCGTGGCGGGCGCAGCCATGGCCTTGCTGTTGTTGCAGCGGCCATTCGGCTTTGTCGCGCAACTGGGCGTGATTGCCTTGTTTGGCATGATCATCCGCAATTCGGTGATCCTGATCGACCAGATCGAACATGATATCGCCGCCGGCAGCCCTCCCTGGACCGCCATCGTAGAATCTGCAGTACGGCGTTTTAGGCCGATCATCCTGACTGCTGCTGCCGCCGTGCTGGCAATGATTCCACTCTCGCGTTCGGTATTCTGGGGACCGATGGCCGTGGCGATCATGGGCGGCCTGATCATCGCGACCGCATTGACCCTGCTGTTTTTGCCGGCATTGTATGCAGCCTGGTTCCGGGTTCGCAAACCGGGTGAAGTAAGGACTGCTTGATAGCGGAATTTCGGCGATCCACATTGGCGACACTTACGCTTAACATCGCCAGGCGCTCAGGCCATGGCTGCAAGCCGGCTGTCAAAAATCGGGCGTACGCTGGAAAAATCCAGTAAAATGCCGGGTTGAAGTTGAAGAGCCGCCAACAAAGGCGCTGAGCACCCGGCATTTTCTGAGAAGCTCTGAAAGGGCGACCAAAGTTCACTGCAGGGTCGCCCTTTGCTTTTGGGCAAATTCAAGCTTATTCCCGCGAGGATGGCGAAATTGGTAGACGCACCAGGTTTAGGTCCTGACGCCAGCAATGGTGTGGGGGTTCGAGTCCCCCTCCTCGCACCACAGTCTTTTTAATTTTTTGGACGATTCAC
>JAKFFK010000146.1:0-4637 GCA_036675285.1 Paucimonas sp.
CGCCTGACTAAGGATCGCCATCCAGGGCAGCAACAGGTAGTCTAAAATTTGCGGCCATTCAGCCATGAGCGGTTTCCTTTATTGCCGGGGGGATAACAAGGGCATGCCGTCGGATAAAAGATACCCTTTTGCATCGTTTGCAACATGATGATCAGCATGCGCGTGGCTATTACATCGCATGCCGCTGAGGGCCAGCTTAAATTGAATTACAAAAATCAACATTGATTGAGTTAATCAATGCATATTTTTAACACTGGATTTTTTTAAAGCAGAGGAGTTCCATTTCCCCTCGATCCCCCCTCAAGCTGGTTGTTGCAAACAGAAAATCTTTTTAAATTCCCGAAAAGAAAAGCCGCTCATCGACGATGAACGGCTTTGTTGAAACCTGGCGCTGTGGACGCGCCATGGTATTGCGCTATCTTTCCGATACAGCATCCACCACACATAATGCGGTCAGGTTGACGATCCTTCTGACAGTTGCCGACGGTGTCAGGATATGCACCGGCTTGGCGCACCCGAGCAACACCGGGCCGATGGCAATCCCGCCGCCACCGGTATTTTTCAACAGGTTGTAGGAAATGTTGGCGGCATCGATATTTGGCAACACCAGCAGGTTGGCATCACCTGTCAGCTTGGAATCCGGCATGATTTTTTTCCGCAAGGCGGAATTAAGTGCAGTGTCGCCATGCATTTCGCCATCGACTTCCAGATCGGGCGCCAGTTCTTGCAGGATCGCCAGCGTGGCACGCATCTTTTGCGCCGATTCGCTGTTGCTGGTGCCGAAATTGGAATGCGACAGCAGCGCTGCGCGCGGATACAAGCCAAAGCGGCGCATTTCTTCGGCCGCCATGATGGTGATTTCGGCCAGCTGCGCGGCAGTCGGATTTTCATTGACGTGGGTATCGACCAGCACCAGTTGGCGGTCCTGCAGGATCACTGCATTCATCGCTGCATAGACATTCACGCCTTCGCGCTTGCCCAGCACCTGGTTCACATAGTGCAGGTGCAGCGGGATGGTGCCGAAGGTGCCGCAGATCATGCCGTCGGCATCGCCCTTGTGGATCATCATCGAGCCGATCAGCGTATGCCGGCGGCGCATCTCCAGCTTTGCATATGGCTCGGTGATGCCTTTTCTGGCAGTCATGGCATGGTAGGTTTGCCAGTAGTCGCGGTAACGCTCATCAAATTCGGGATTGATGACTTCGAAGTCGACTTCCGGCTTCAGGCGCAGGCCGAATTTCTCGATGCGCTTTTGCAAGATGCTCGGGCGACCGACCAGGATCGGCTTGGCGAGGTTTTCATCGACGACGATTTGCACTGCGCGCAACACGCGCTCTTCTTCGCCCTCGGCAAACACGATGCGCTTTTTCGCGGCCGGCGCCTTCTTGGCAATCGAAAACATCGGCTTCATGAACGTGCCGCTGTGATAGACGAATTGCTGCAGGCGCTCGGCGTAGGCTTGCATGTCGGGAATCGGCCGCAGCGCGACGCCGGAATCCTGCGCCGCCTTGGCCACAGCCGGCGCAATCTTGATCATCAGACGCGGGTCGAACGGTTTGGGAATGATGTATTCCGGGCCGAACGACAGGTTGGTCACGCCATAGGTAGTGGCGACGATATCGGATTGCTCGGCTTGCGCCAGTTCGGCAATCGCCCGCACTGTGGCAATTTCCATTTCCCGGTTGATGGTGGTGGCGCCGCAGTCGAGCGCGCCGCGGAAGATGTACGGGAAGCATAGGACGTTATTGACCTGGTTCGGGTAGTCGGAGCGGCCGGTGGCGATCACCGCATCGGTCCTGACCGCCATGATTTCTTCCGGCAGGATTTCCGGGGTCGGATTGGCCAGTGCCATGATCAATGGCCGCGCGGCCATTGCCTGCACCATTTCCGGCTTCAGCACGCCGCCAGCCGACAGGCCGAGGAAAATATCGGCGCCGGGAATAATCTCCCCCAAGGTGCGGGCCGAAGTTTTTTGCGCAAAGCGCGCCTTGTCTGCATCCATCAATTCGGTGCGGCCTTCATAGACCACGCCGACCAGGTCGGAAACAAAAATATTTTCAATCGGAAAACCCAGGTCGACGATCAAGTCCAGGCATGCCAGCGCGGCGGCGCCGGCGCCGGATACCACCAGCTTGCACTCATCAATGTTCTTGCCGACTACTTTCAAGCCATTCAGGATGGCGGCGCCAACAATGATCGCGGTGCCATGCTGGTCGTCGTGGAACACCGGGATATTCATCCTGCCGCGCAGCTTGCGCTCGATGTAAAAGCATTCCGGCGCCTTGATGTCTTCCAGGTTGATGCCGCCGAAAGTTGGCTCCAGCGAAGCGATGATGTCGCACAGCTTGTCCGGGTCGTGCTCGTTGATTTCGATATCGAACACATCGATGCCGGCGAATTTCTTGAACAGTACGCCCTTGCCTTCCATCACCGGCTTGGCTGCCAGCGGGCCGATATTACCCAGACCCAGCACCGCAGTGCCATTGGTAATCACCGCCACCAGATTGCCGCGCGCGGTGTACTTGAATGCATTGGTCGGTTCGGCGACGATTTCTTCACAGGCAGCAGCCACGCCAGGCGAATAGGCGAGCGCTAGGTCACGCTGGTTGGTCAATTGCTTGGTCGGGGTGACGCTGATTTTGCCGGGCGTAGGAAATTCATGGTACTCGAGCGCTGCCTGGCGGAATTGCAGGCGAGCCTGTTCTTTGCGGCTTTTATCGGAATCCATCGGGCGGTCTTCTTCTATGACGTGCTGAAAGCATCGATTTTAGCAGACAGACCCGCCTCCCTTCACGCATATAAGATTAACAACAAGGAAATAATCTCATGCTCTTTGTTGTCAAAATGATATGCAACCTAATCCTTTGCCAGTCAAGCGCCCGAGCATGGCCGCCCTGCCAGCCATCACCAAGCACCAATGCGCGGGTGAACCGGCTTCGATGCTGGCTGCAGAGCGCCGGCATTCCGGCGGTGGCTAGAAAAATCTCAACAGGCATTGCTGCAAAAGTAACTTTTTGCGCTTCCTTCGGTACAATCCCCACATGTTGTCCGAATTCGACCTGATCGCCCGTTACTTCACCCGCCCCTTGCGCTCTGACAGCGCGGCGGCGCTTGGAATCGGTGACGATTGTGCATTGCTGGCGCCGGCACTGGGCATGCAATTGGCCATTTCCACCGATATGCTGGTCGAAGGCCGGCATTTTTTCCCCGACGCCGATCCTTTCTTGCTGGGGCATAAATGTCTGGCAGTGAACCTGTCGGATCTGGCTGCCATGGGTGCGCGGCCTTTGGGGTTTACCCTCGCCTTGTCCTTGCCCGCGGCCGATGCCGATTGGCTGGCGCCGTTTGCGCAAGGCTTGCTGGCGCTGGCAGACCGGCATCGGTGCGAACTGATCGGCGGCGACACGACCAGAGGACCGTTGACGGTTTGCATCACGGTGTTTGGCGAAGTCGGGCGCGACACGGCGCTGCGCCGCGCCGCAGCGCAGCCGGATGACGATATCTGGGTTTCGGGCACGCTCGGCGATGCGCGTCTGGCCCTGGCCGGCTATCGGGGCGAGCTGGCGCTGGACGCGGCCTGCCAGGCGGCTGCCGGCGAACGCATGCATGCACCGACACCACGGGTGGCCTTGGGACTGGCATTGCAGGGGGTGGCGCATGCGGCCATCGATGTTTCCGACGGATTGGTGGGCGACCTGGGCCATATCCTGCAGCAATCCGGCGTTGGCGCGACAATCGATGCCGATGCCTTGCCGGCCGGGCCGCTGACCGCGCGGCTAACGAAAGAAGTGCGGCGCCGCTTTTGCCTTGCCGGCGGCGATGATTATGAATTGTGCTTTACCGCTGCTCCATCCCGGCGCGATGCGGTGCTGGCTGCCGGCGCGGCAAGTGCCACCACGGTCACGCGCATCGGCGCAATTGACGCCACCTCGGGGCTGCGGCTGGTGGATGGCTCCGGCATGCCGCTGGATGTGCCCGTGACTTCCTTTGATCATTTTTCCAGCCCATGACTACACCGCCACCGGCCTCACGCAATTCCATCGACAGGCCGACTGCGCGCTTCATGCTGTCGCATCCGGCACATCTGCTGGCGCAGGGATTCGGCAGCGGCTTGTCGCCAGTGGTGCCGGGCACCTTCGGCACCTTGTTTGGCTGGCTCAGTTTCGTGCTGCTGAGCTGGCGCTGGCCGACATTTTTCACACCGTTCAACTGGGCCGTGATCATCGGCGCCGGCTTTATCGTGGGCATCTGGGCCTGCGACAAGACCGGGCGCGACATGGGCATCGCCGACCATGGCAGCATGGTATGGGATGAAGTGATTGCCTTCTGGCTGGTGCTGCTGTTCATCATGCCTGCCGATTTGAGCACGCAGCTGTGGGCCTTTTTGTGGTTCCGCCTGTTCGACATGGTGAAACCGCCGCCGATCGGCTATTTCGACAAGCATTTGAAAGGCGGACTGGGCGTAATGTGGGACGATATCCTGGCCGCGTTTTATACTTTGCTGGTATTTGCAGTGTGGCGGGTAATTTAAGTCGAGAAAAAATTGCAGGGCAGTCAGTCATTCAAAAGCCAAGGAGACATAAAAATGGACGACATCATTAATTTGGCAGCACAGGTGGGCACGGCATTGAAAGCCA
>JAKFFK010000058.1:0-24575 GCA_036675285.1 Paucimonas sp.
GTCTCCAGCGCCGCGCGCACCAGCACATTATCTTCGAACACTTTCAGGGTACGTGCCGGGCCGGCAAAATTCAGGTGCTTGCCGAAGGATTGAAATACCGGCGGCAAAACCGCCAGGGTGCCGTCGGCCAGCTTGTCTTCATTGGCGTCGCAAATATCGCAGGTTGCAAAAGTCATCGGTTTCTCCTGGATGGTAAAAAGATCATGGCAGGATTGTAAAACACTTACGCCGCCTGTTGCACCCTGGCCTTGGCTGCAGTATTGGTGCCGACGCTGACCGCCGTGACAATCGCCAGGATCTGGAAAACGCCGATCAGCATGAAGACCCAGGCTGGATGATGCGCATCCATCAGCGCACCAAACAACAGCGGTCCGGCCGCCAGGCCGATATCCAGCCCCGAATACACCACGCCGTACACCCGCCCGGTAGCGTTCTTCGGGGCCGCAGCGCGAATCAGCAGGTCACGCGAAGGTCCCGCCAGGCCGGCGCCAAAACCGATCGCCCCCATCAGCACCACTGCCATCCAGGCCGGGACAATTGCCGTCGCCAGCAGCATTGCCATCAGGCCAGCGCCGGCAAACGCCAGGGCAATGGTGCGCTCGTGACGCGTCGTTTTCGCGGCCAGGAAACCACCCCACACCATGCCGGTGGCAGACGCCAGCATGTAGGCGGTATAACCGGTAGTCGCCAGTGCCAGCGACATGCCGTACAGCTCGCGCAGCCCGGCCGAAGAAAAACTCTGGATGCCGCCCAGGGCCATGGCCGTGATGAAAAAGAAGGCAAAGCACATCCATACCTGCGGCAGGCGAATAAAGTCCAGTATGCCGCCTGCCTGATGCGCCGCACCGGCAGCCTTGCCCGCCACCGCAGGTGGCCGGTGGTCGGTCTGCAGCAGGTCGCGGTAGACCAGCAACACTGCCAGCCAGGCAAACGGCAGGAAGGCGGCGGCAACCAGTGCCGTGCGCCAGTCGGCGAGACCGGCAATGCCGGCCAAAAACACCGGCGCCGCTGCCCATCCCAGGTTGCCGGAAATGCCGTGTACGGAAAAAGCGTGTCCCAACCGTGGCGTCGAGACGCGTTGGTTCAGGAGCGTGAAATCAGCAGGATGGAACACGCTGTTGCCCAATCCCGCCAGCATCGAACCGGCCAGCAGCATCGGATAATTTTGCGCCATCGACAGCGCCAGCGCCGACAGGCCCAGTAATGCCATGCCGGCAAACAGCACCGAGCGTGCACCGATCCGGTCGACCACGAAACCAGCTGCCGCCTGCCCGACGCCAGACACCACGAAAAATGCTGTCATCAGCAAGCCCAGTTCGGCATACGACAGGCTGAAAGCAACTTTCAGCCATGGAAACAGCGGCGCCAAGATCAGGTGAAAAAAATGCGAAACGCCATGGGCCACGCCGACCAGGCCGATCACCTGGGCGTCCTGGCGCAGTGTAGCAACGGGAGCAACTGTCATGTCCGGGCTTTAATCTGGAGTGAAGATGGCTAAGTGTAGGGGAAAATCAGCGCGGCTGCCTCAAGCCCGCATGCAAGCCAACATGGCAACTTCCATCGCATTTTCGCCCGGCTCACGCAAGCGCACGAAGCACAGGGGCGGTGCAAATGCGACTCGGGAGCGTTAAAATGCCATCGGTATCCATAAACATGCCTTGCCAAAATTGACATTCGGTTTGGCGCAAGGCACATTACGCACAACTTATTTTCTGGAAGAAGCTCATGCCGCAATATCGCTCCCGCACCACCACTCATGGCCGCAACATGGCAGGCGCACGCGCGCTATGGCGCGCCACCGGCATGAAGGATGGTGATTTCGACAAGCCGATTGTTGCCGTGGTCAATTCCTTCACCCAGTTCGTTCCCGGTCATGTGCATTTGAAAGACCTCGGCCAGATGGTGGCGCGCGAGATTGAAGCGGCCGGCGGCGTTGCCAAGGAATTCAATACGATCGCGGTCGATGACGGCATCGCGATGGGACATGGCGGCATGCTGTACTCGCTGCCGTCGCGCGATTTGATCGCCGATTCGGTGGAATACATGGTCAATGCCCATTGCGCCGATGCGATGGTCTGCATTTCCAATTGCGACAAGATCACTCCGGGCATGCTGATGGCAGCCTTCCGCCTGAATATCCCGGTGGTGTTCATTTCCGGCGGTCCGATGGAAGCCGGCAAGGTATTGAAGGTCGTGGACGGCGCCAAGAAAATCATCAAGCTTGACCTGGTCGATGCGATGATCAAGGCTGGCGACGACACGGTCAGCGATGCCGATGTCGCCGAAATCGAGCGTTCCGCCTGCCCGACCTGCGGTTCCTGCTCCGGCATGTTTACTGCCAACTCGATGAACTGCCTGACCGAAGCGCTGGGTCTGGCCTTGCCGGGCAATGGCACCATTCTCGCCACCCATGCCGACCGCAAGGAACTGTTCTTGCGCGCCGGACGACTGATCGTCGACCTGGCCAAACGCTATTACGAGCAGGACGACGCGTCGGTGCTGCCGCGCAGCATCGCCAGCAAGGCCGCATTTGAAAACGCGATGGCGCTCGACGTCTCGATGGGCGGCTCGACCAACACCGTGCTGCATCTGCTGGCGGCCGCGCATGAAGCCGAAGTATCGTTCAACATGGCCGACATCGACCGCATTTCACGCAAGGTGCCATGCCTGTGCAAAGTCGCACCGATGACCGACAAGTACCATATCGAAGACGTGCATCGCGCCGGCGGCATCTTCGGGATCCTGGGCGAACTGGCCCGCGCCGGCCTGCTCGATACTTCGCTGCCGATGATCCACAGCCCTTCACTGGAAGACGCCATCGCCGGCAACGACATCAAGGTCACGCAGGACCCTGCCGTGCATGCCATGTTCAGCGCCGCACCGGGCGGCGTGCCGACCCAGGTCGCCTTTTCGCAAGCCAACCGTTTCGAGTCGCTCGACACCGACCGCAGCGCCGGCTGCATCCGCGACAAGGCGCATGCATATTCGCAGGATGGCGGCCTGGCCGTGTTGTACGGCAATCTCGCGGAAAAAGGCTGCATCGTCAAGACCGCCGGCGTCGATGAAAGCATCCTGGTCTTCAGCGGCAAGGCACGCGTATTCGAAAGCCAGGACGCCGCCGTCGAAGGCATCCTTGGCGACACCGTGCGCGCCGGCGACGTCGTCATCATCCGTTACGAAGGCCCGAAAGGCGGCCCCGGCATGCAAGAGATGCTATATCCGACGTCGTACATCAAGTCGAAGGGTCTGGGCAAGCATTGCGCGCTGCTGACCGACGGGCGCTTCTCGGGCGGATCGTCCGGCCTGGTGATCGGCCACGCCTCGCCGGAAGCAGCCGAAGGCGGTGCGCTCGGCCTGGTCGAAGAAGGCGACATGATCGACATCGACATCCCGCAGCGCCGCATCAACCTGCGCATCAGCGAAGCCGACCTGGCAAAGCGTCGCGCCGCCATGGAAGCCAAGGGCGACGCCGCATGGAAGCCGGTCAACCGCGAGCGTTATGTATCGCAGGCGTTGCAGGCGTATGCAGCACTGGCGACCTCGGCGGATCGCGGCGCGGTAAGGGATCTGGAGCAGTTGAAGCGGTGACCGGATTCAGGGGCTGCTCTGGGCTGCAAAAGCCGAAAATGGCTTTGTTTTGGCCGGGGCGCCTTTCTGCGTCCCAGCCCTTGCCAGATGATCAGTCAAGATATTAATGATATCCGGGCGAGCGATTTTTTTGCGAAATCGCGCGTATTCATTCCCCCAATCGTTTCTTAAGCCCCGCGCAGCAATAACTTAAGTACCCAATCAGAATAAACTGTGAGATGGATGTGGTTGCAGGGGGATGCGAAGCAAGGCGACCGGGCCACCGCAGTGCGAGCACTGTAAGGGCCGGGCAACGCTGCAGCGCGCCACCTGCAGCCGCAGACGCTCACAGTTTATTCTGATTGGGTACTTAGCTAATTGGTCGGTGCCAGCCGGCGCGCTGCGGCGTTGCTCGTCGTCGCCATGGCGGTTACGCTGCACAGCAAGTCCCCTCGGGGGATGACACTTTCTTGCGTCTTTGCGGGCGTCTTGCCTTGCAAGGCAAGACCGTTACGCAGGCGCGGAACAATGCTGCACGAAACTCCTGCTGCACCTTCCCGCCAGACGCGTTCAAATCGTGAACTTATTCCGTCCACATTCTCAAGTAGAAATGTCAAGGTAACTGCTGCCATGCAAAAGCGGAACTTTATCTTTCAATAATAAAATACATTGTTTTAAGCTATTTAAGCGCGAAGTTCCTGAAGAAAGCATGCTTTTGTTTGCTTATTACTTGACAATATCTGGGATTCCAGTAGGATTTCAATTGAAATCCTAAGCCAACGGTCATGATTTCCTGCTTTGAACAATATTCACATTCACAATTAAAACTAATGCGCCGATCAGATACAAAGCTTGAGCCAATTGGTACTTTCACTTCACACCAGAGCATGGTTGACCGGGTGTATGCAGAACTGGAATTAAAGATCGTGACCTGTGAATTGCCACCGGGTGCGCTGCTATCGGAAGCTGAGCTGAGCAAGCAACTCAACGTCAGCCGCACACCGGTTGGCGAAGCATTGCAGCGGCTGGCCCGCGAGGGATTGGTGAATATTCTGCCGCGGCGCGGCATCCTCGTAACAGAAGTCAATATTTCAGACCAGTTGCAACTGCTTGAATTGCGTCGAGAAATTAGTCGTTTCGTAGCCCGCGCTGGCGCGCGCCGCGCAAGACCGGAGGAGCGCGAGCGCCTGCGTCAAGTGGCGGCAAGTTTTTTACATGCTGCTGAGAGTAATGACGATGTAGAGCTGCTGCAGGCAGATAAGGAATTTCATGACCTGTTCGTGCGCTGTGCACACAATGCCTTTGCGCTGCGCACCTTGGTGTCGATGGACTCGCTGTCGCGCCGTTTCTGGATTGCACATCGCGCCAGCACGGGCGAACTCCCTGAATCTGCGAAATTACACAGTGATATCGCGATTGCGATCGCTGATGGAAATGAGCAATTGGCAATGCAAGCGTCGGACGCGCTCTCCGATTACCTGGATCAATTCACTCGCAGCACTCTCGACAAATTTCACCAAGGCGAATATGGATCTGGAACTGCGGCTAACGTAATAGTAGCAAGAAGGAGACTGGTATGACCGGGTTGATGATGAATACCCCCTTGCTGATTTCTTCACTGATCCGGCATGCGGCAACGGTGCACGGCGCGGTGGAAGTGGTCAGCGCACTGGGTGAAGGCAAGGTGCATCGCTATACCTATGCCGATGCACACCGCAGAAGCCAGCGCCTGGCTGCGGCACTGTTCAATCTCGGGGTGAAAGCGGGCGAACGTGTGGCAACTCTGGCGTGGTCGAGTTATCGGCATTTCGAAACTTATTATGCCGTCACCGGCATGGGCGCAATTTGCCATACGGTGAACCCGCGCTTGTTTATCGAACAGGTGCGTTACACCATGCAGCATGCGGAAGATGCGGTGGTGCTGGTTGACCCTGCATTTCTTTCATTGCTCGAGGAAATCGCACCGGCCTGCCCGACCGTCCGCCATATCATCGTGATGGCCGACCGGGCAGAGATGCCCATCAGTAAACTGCAAAATCTGTTGTGCTACGAGGAGCTGCTAGCTGATGCAGCCGAAACGTTCGAGTGGCCGGTGCTCGATGAAAATAGCGGCGCTTACCTGTCTTATACTTCTGGCACGACCGGCAATCCAAAAGGTGTGCTGTACAGCCATCGCTCGACGATTCTGCACACTTTTTCAATGTCGCTGCCGGATGCGATGAATCTGTCGGGTAGCGACGTGATCGCCCCGGTGATTCAATTCTTCCACGTCAATGCATTCGGGTTGCCGTGCGCGGCGTCATTAACCGGCGCCAAGCTAGTGTTTCCCGGCGCCGCACTCGACCCTGTCAGCCTGTACGCCCTGTTTGAACAAGAGCAGGCAACGATGACTGCTGCGGTGCCGACGCTATGGCAGCAATTCCTGCTGTATTTGCAAAACAATAAATTGCGGCCAAGCTCGCTGAAAAAAATTGTCATCGGCGGGTCTGCCTGTTCACCGGCAATCATGAAGGCTTATCAGGAAGACTATGGCATCCAGATCCGGCATGTCTGGGGCATGACCGAGACCAGTCCGCTGTGCGTGACCAATGCATTCCGCGAAAAGCATGCGCGTTGGACTTCCGAGCAGCGTTATGCGCTGCAAGCCAAGCAGGGCCGTCCGCTGTATGGGGTGGAGATGAAGATCATCGACAGTCAAGGCAATGAATTGCCGCGTGACGGCCGCACCTTCGGCGATGTCGTCGTGCGTGGGCCCTGGATCTGTCGGGAATACTACAAGAGCGACATGCCGGCATTGACGCCCGACGGTTGGTTCATCACCGGCGATGTCGCCACGCTGGACGAGGACGGTTATATGCAAATCACCGATCGCTCGAAGGATGTGATCAAGACCGGCGGTGAATGGATCAGCTCGATTCAGCTTGAAAACATTGCCCTTTCCCATGAGTCCGTTGCCGAAGCTGCGGTCATTGCGGTGCCGCATCCGAAGTGGGATGAGCGTCCTTTGCTGGTGGTTGTGCCGAAGCCCGGGGTGCAGGCAGATCGCGAGGCACTGCTGGCGTATTTCCGCGGCAAGGTGGCCAACTGGTGGATTCCAGATGATGTCGTCATTGTCGATAGTCTGCCTTACACCGCAACCGGCAAGGTGGAGAAAAAGCGCTTGCGCGAACAATTCAAGGATCACCGGCCTGCGGGTCAGTGACTCGAAGTAGCGATGCCGTTATTAACAGGTAACGCCCAATTTCAGGGAAACCATTATAAAAATTTACTTATCCATTTATTTAGGAGACGAAAATGAACAAATCCACGATTAGCCTCGTCGTTGCCGCAGCAATTTCAAGCCTCACACTTGCCCAGCAAGCCTATGCCGGGGAGGATGCGATACGAATCGGCGTACTGACTGATATGACCGGTCTTTACTCGGACCAGAACGGCATGGGCTCAGTCACTGCCGTCAAAATGGCGGTGGAAGATTTTGGCGGCAAGGTGCTCGGCAAGCGGATCGAAGTGATTTCAGCGGACCACCTAAACAAGGCCGACATTTCAGCAAGTCTGGCGCGCGAATGGTTCGACATCAAAAAAGTCGACATGATCGCCAACCTTGGCCCATCGCACACCGCGCTCGCGATCGCCGATATCGCCAAGCAAAAAAACAAGATTGCGATTTCGACTGGCGCTGCCACCACCAGGTTGACCAACGAAGGATGCACCCCTAACAGTATCCATTATGTCTACGACACCTATGCGCTGGCAAACGGCACCGCGAATGCGGTCACGAAACAGGGGCGGAAAAACTGGTACTTCATCACTGCCGATTACGTGTTCGGTCATTCCCTGGAAAAAGATGCCACTGAAATCGTCAAGGCAAATGGCGGCAAGGTGGTGGGATCTTCTCGTCACCCGGTCAACAGCCCCGACTTCTCGTCGTTCATGCTGACCGCCCAGAGTTCCGGCGCCGACGTCATTGCGCTTGCCAACGCCGGCGGCGATACGGTCAATGCACTGAAGGCGGTCAATGACTTTCAGATCACGAAATCAGGCAAACAATCGGTTGCCGCGATGGTGTTGTTCTTAACTGACGTGCATGCACTTGGTTTGCCGGTCACGCAAGGATTGCTGCTGACTACCGCGTTTTACTGGGATAGAACAGCCGAGACCCGGAAATGGTCGAAGCGCTATTTCGAACGGATGAAGAGGATGCCTACCGATGCCCAGGCAGGTGATTATTCCTCAACGCTGCATTATCTGAAAGCGATTCAGGCTGCAGGAACGGATGAGGCTGGCGCAGTGATGGCAAAGATGAAATCGACGCCGATCAATGACCTGTTCGCCACCAATGGCCGCATTCGTGAAGACGGCAGGATGATTCATGACATGTATCTGGCGCAAGTGAAAACACCGGCGGAATCGAAGAGCCCGTGGGATTATTTCAAAATCAAGGCAGTAATCCCGGCCGAGGAGGCATTCCAGCCCTTGTCGAAAAGCACTTGCCCGCTGGTGAAGAAATCCAACTAATCAGTGGCGTCATAAAGACGGACTGCTAAAGCTGCAGTCCGTCAAATTTTCTCCAGAAATCATGTGCGTCATGCTCAAGCTTATCAGTACGACTCCCAGCCCCTATGCCCGAAAAAAAGTCGCACGCCTGATAGGAGAGCGGGAATGGTCTGTAGGTGAACGTTTCAGCTTGGGCGATATTGCCGCCGGCGTTGTCGTCGGCTACATCTCGCTGCGTTACCCGGAAATCTCGTGGCGCGCACAATATCCGAATCTTGCGAGATTGAGCGATCGCCTGGAGCAGCGGCCGTCTTTTAAAAATTCGGCGCCGTATGCACAGACGATAACAGACAAAATTGTATGACAGTCCCGCGCCGCTAAAGACTGTTTCAACAGAACGCAGCCGAGACGGAAGCGCCCATTGGCAAGTATCTGCACAACCATACAAATCATCTTTTTTATCCATGACCTACAACACGATTAATCTGGACATTCGCGACAACGTCGCCTGGATCACCCTTAACCGGCCCCAGGCATTCAACGCGCTTAACCTTGAGATGATGAAAGACCTGTGCGATGTCGCAAATCGCTGCAGCATCGATAAAGCGGTTCGCGTTGTTGTGTTGATGGGTGCAGGTAACAAAGCTTTCTGTGCCGGTGGCGATGTGGCTAGCTTTGCCGAAAATCCCGACGGCATTGAATTGCTGCTCAAGGAAATGACCGGTTATCTGCACGCGGCCATTTCGCGCTTTGCCTGGATGAACGCGCCGCTGATCGCCTGTGTGAATGGTGTGGCCGCCGGCGGCGGATTGAGCCTGGTCGCGTGTGCCGATCTGGTGATTGCATCCAATACCGCACGTTTTACCAGTGCCTATACCCAAATCGGTTTCAGTCCGGACGGCAGTTCCACATATTTCCTTTCCCGCATCATTGGCAGACGTCGTGCGATGGAACTTTACATGACCAATCGCGTCCTGTCTGCAGAGCAGGCGCTCGACTGGGGCCTGGTAAATCGGGTTGTGCCGGCCGATTCCCTTATAACAGAGATTGGAGCGCTTGCCGCGCAACTTGCGCAAGGCCCGACGCGCGCGTATGGCGGCATCAAAAAGTTATTGATGATGGCGTCCCAAGACAGCCTGGAGTCGCAAATGGAGCGCGAAGGACGGCAACTAGTTGAACTTGCGACCAGCTGCGATGGTTTGGAAGGGATCAAGGCATTCATTGAAAAGCGCCAGCCAAAATTTTCCGGTGTTTGAGAATAGTCTTTCATGCCACTAAAAGGAACTGGGATTGGCCGTTTTTGTAGAAAAACGGCGTTGTAGACCCAGCGTGGCGCTTCGCGAACTGACACCTCCTGTCAGATAAAACCACGATCAATAAAGATCAGGCCTGCTGGCTGCCCTGCTTCTCGAACGCCAGCTCGCCATTTCTTGCATCGATCCGGATCACGTCTTTCGGGCCGAACTGGCCTTGCAGGATCATCTTCGACAGCGGATTTTCGATCTGATGCTGAATCGCGCGCTTGAGCGGACGGGCGCCGTACACCGGGTCGAATCCGGCTTCGGCGATTTTGTGCAGCGCCGCTTCGGTCATTTCGAGTTGCATGTCCATCTTCGCCAGCCGCTGTTCCAGTATCTTCAACTGGATCTTGGCGATCGCGCCGATATTTTTTTCATCGAGCGCGTGGAACACCACGATCTCGTCGAGCCGGTTGATGAACTCGGGCCGGAAATGCGTGCGCACTTCCGCCATCACCGCCATTTTCACCAGCGCCGGGTCGCTGCCCTCCATTGACTGGATCTTGTGCGAACCGAGGTTCGAGGTCATCACGATCACGGTATTCTTGAAGTCGACCGTGCGGCCCTGGCCATCGGTCATGCGGCCGTCGTCGAGCACCTGTAGCAGCACATTGAAGACGTCATGATGTGCCTTCTCGACCTCGTCGAGCAGGATCACGCTGTACGGCTTGCGCCGCACTGCTTCGGTCAAGTAACCGCCTTCCTCGTAACCGACATAACCGGGTGGCGCGCCGATCAGGCGCGCCACCGAGTGCTTTTCCATGAATTCGCTCATGTCGATGCGGATCATCGATTCTTCGGTATCGAACAGAAAACTCGCCAGCGCCTTGCATAGTTCAGTCTTGCCTACGCCAGTGGGGCCGAGGAACATGAAGGAGCCATACGGACGGTTCGGGTCGCCCAGACCCGCGCGCGAACGGCGGATCGCGTCCGACACCGCGACAATCGCCTCGTCCTGGCCAATCACCCGCTTATGCAATTCGTCTTCCATGCGCACCAGCTTGTCGCGCTCGCCTTGCATCATCTTCGATACCGGGATGCCGGTGGCGCGCGACACCACTTCGGCGATTTCTTCGGCGCCGACCTGGGTCCGTACCAGGGTCGCCTTGCCCGCCTTGACCTGGCTGCTGTCGGCCTGTTTCAGCTGCGCTTCCAGTTCCGGCAATTTGCCATACTGGATCTCCGACATTTTTTGCCAGTCGCCGCGACGTTTGGCCTCTTCCATCTGCAAGCGCACTTTTTCGATTTCCTCCTTGATGTGGGTGCTGCCCTGCACTGCCGATTTTTCCGACTTCCAGATTTCCTCCAGATCGGCGTACTCACGCTCGAGCTTGCCGATTTCGTCCTCGATCAGGCCAAGACGCTTTTGCGACGCTTCATCTTTTTCCCTTTTCACCGCTTCGCGCTCGATCTTCAGCTGGATCAGGCGGCGGTCGAGCCGGTCCATGACTTCCGGTTTGGAATCGATCTCGATCTTGATCTTGGCAGCAGCCTCATCGATCAGGTCGATAGCCTTGTCCGGCAGGAACCGGTCGGTGATGTAACGGTGCGACAGTTCGGCCGCAGCAACGATCGCCGGGTCAGTGATGTCGACGCCGTGGTGCACTTCGTATTTTTCCTGCAAGCCACGCAAGATCGCAATCGTGGCTTCCACGCTCGGCTCGTCCACCATCACTTTCTGGAAGCGCCGCTCCAGCGCCGCATCCTTTTCAACGTACTTGCGGTATTCATCGAGCGTGGTGGCGCCGACGCAATGCAGCTCGCCGCGCGCCAGCGCCGGCTTGAGCATGTTGCCGGCGTCGATCGCGCCTTCGGCCTTGCCGGCACTGACCATGGTGTGCAGTTCATCGATGAAGACAATGGTTTGACCTTCATCCTGGGCGATTTCCTTGAGCACCGCTTTCAGTCGTTCCTCGAATTCGCCGCGGTACTTGGCGCCGGCCAGCAGCGATGCCATATCGAGCGACAGCACCCGCTTGGACTTCAGGCTGTCGGGCACTTCGCCATTGACAATGCGCTGCGCCAGCCCTTCGACGATGGCGGTCTTGCCAACGCCGGGCTCGCCGATCAGCACCGGATTGTTTTTCGAGCGGCGTTGCAGCACCTGGATGGTGCGGCGAATTTCATCGTCGCGGCCAATCACCGGATCGAGCTTGCCCTGGCGGGCGCGTTCGGTCAGGTCGAGCGTGTATTTCTTCAATGCCTCGCGCTGGCCTTCGCCTTCCTGTGTATTGACACTGGCGCCGCCGCGCACCGTATTGATCGCCGCTTCCAGCGCCTTGCGGGTCAAGCCATTTTCACGAGCCAGCTTGCCGGCCTCCGATTTATCCTCGGTCAGGCCCAGCAAGACCATTTCACTGGCGATGAACTGGTCGCCGCGCTTTTGCGCTTCCTTGTCGGCGAGATTCAACAGTGCCATCAGTTCGCGACCAATCTGCACTTCGCCGCCGGTGCCGGTGACTTTTGCCAAACGATCAAGAGCGCTGGTCAAAGCTGTTGCAAGCCCGCCCACATTGACACCGGAGCGTTGCAACAAGGAGCGCGCACTGCTATCGTCTTGTTTCAGTAGGGCAACAAGCAAATGCACCGGTTCAATGTACTGGTTGTCATTGCCGACGGCCTGGCTTTGGGCATCGGCCAGGGCTTCCTGCAGCTTGGTTGTCAATTTGTCGAGGCGCATGGGTAACACTCCCGGAATTAGTTAGTTGAATGGTAATTGGGGGTAAATAACCCCTTTTCAAGAAAGGAATTGGCGTCGGGCTTTTCAGCATTCCCTTTGGGAAGGCGGACAGGCTTTTGGCCACTAAGCAATCATGGACTTACACCAAATACAGGTTACCTATCAAACCGAGGAAGACCGGATTCTGTTGCGCGTATCATTTCGCGCAGAAGACGGTTCACTGGAAGAAATTCGCTCCTGGCTGACACGCCGCATGATCAGGAATTTATGGCCCGGCATCGTCAAATCGCTGGATAGCCAGGTCAAGCTGAACCAGCCTCAGGCAGCGCATGCCAGCACGGAAATCCTCAGCATGGCTTATCAGGCATCGGTCACTGAAATCAAGGCTAGCGGCAACTTCGATATCCCGTTTGAAGCGGCTGCCGACTATTACCCGTTCGGCGAAAAACCGATCCTGGTGACGTCGTCCCAATTTCATCTGCATGCCAACGAACCGGTACGCATCAGCTTTATCGATAACAGGCAGGAAAGTTTTGAAGTGGCATTTACGCAAACGGCCATGCATGGCTTTTGCAAGCTATTGCAGGAAGCCGTCAGCAATGCGGAATGGGAACTAAGCCTGCGGATGCCGAGCTTTGCCCAGCTTGAGCTGGCACCACGGCGCATGCTTAATTAAATTAAACTGAAAATAGCAGAGTTTCCTTCCCTTCAAGGGGAGGATTAAGGTGGGAATGGGTTAATAGCGCCGACATTGAAACCCATCCCCATCCCAACCGTCCCCTTGAAGGGGAAGGAGCTAAGGTCCCGCGTAGCAATAACTTAGCCAATGTGACGGCACCATCCGGCGCGCTTCGGCCGCCTTGTATCGCATCCCGTTGGCAATCTCCAAATTCACCAATTACTGCGCGGGACCTAAAGTCAACCAACCAGCGCCCGAAAGCTTGCGTACCCGGCAATGCACAGCGCGATTGCGCCCAGAAGATGCAAGGCGATATGTCCCAGCGCCCACAGGTAATCGCCGTTTTGCATGAGCACCATCGATTCTGCAGAAAACGTTGAAAATGTGGTCAGGCCGCCGAGAAATCCGGTGATCACCAGCAAGCGCCATTCGACCGAGAGCAGCGGATAATGTTGAAAAAATGCGACCGCGATACCGACCAGGTAGCCGCCGGCCAGATTGGCGATCAGCGTTCCTAACGGTAGCTGGTTATGCCAGCCATGAAGCCACAACGACAAACCCCACCGCAACCAGGCGCCCAGCGCCGCGCCCGCACCGACCGCCAGCCAGCTCATGATGGTTGATCCAGCTTGTTCGAACGGACATCCCATTTCGCCAGCGCCTGGTCATCCGCCACCCGCGCATCGACCCAGCGCGCGCCTTGCGGCGTCTGTTCTTTTTTCCAGAACGGCGCCTGTGTCTTCAGGTAATCGATGATGAATTCGCATGCGGCAAAGGCTTCGCCCCGATGTACGGAAGTCACTGCCACCAGTACGATCTGCTCCAGCGGCTTGAGCGGCCCCACCCGATGGACCACCAATGCATCCATGATGCTCCAGCGTGCACAGGCTTGCCGGACAATGTCTTCCAGCGCTTTTTCGGTCATGCCGGGATAATGTTCGAGCACCATTTCAGCTACGCTGGCGCCGTCGTTGATGTCGCGCACTGTGCCAACAAACGACACGATGGCGCCAACCTGCGGCTGGCTGGCGCGCAGCCTGGCAATCTCGGTGGTGAGATCGAAATCTTCGGTTTGAATGCGGATCGGCATGGTCAGCCGCCTGTGACCGGTGGAAAGAAAGCCACTTCGCAGCCCTCGGCAAGCGGCGCTGCGGCGTCGGCCATCTGCTGGTTGCACGCCATGCGCAGCACGCGCCCTTCCGCCAAAGCTTCCGCCCATGTATCGCCGCGCTGGCGCAGATAATGGCGCAATTCGCCAACGGTGCGGACATGGTCCGGCACGGCGACGGTTTCCTGCGCTGTGCCGAGCGACTCGCGCACGCTGGCAAAAAAACGAAGTTGAATATTCATGGCAAAAGCGATTATCCGAAAGCGGCACAAACCTGTCATTTCCCGCCCATTGTAAACCTGATATGGGCTAAAACAGCAATTCGTTAAAGGGGATGAAGCGCACCGTGTCGCCCGGCGCAATCGTTTGTCCCGGTGGATTGTCGACCAGGCCATCGCCCCACACCGTCGAAGTCAGGACCCCTGATCCCTGGTTGGGGAACAGTTCAAGGCCGCCATTGGCATTGTGCTTGACCCGTAAAAACTCGTTGCGCCAGTCCGCCTTCGGCCAGGCAAAGTCGGCGCGCATTGCATAGGCATTCGGCGCCACTTGGCGCACACCCTGCAGGCGCAGGATGAAAGGCCGCACCAGCAACAGGAAGGTGACGAAACTGGAAACCGGATTGCCGGGCAAGCCCAGGAAAAATGCCGTATCTTGATCAGTGCCACGATGCACCTCGCCGAAGGCCAGCGGCTTGCCGGGCTTTATCGCAATCTGCCACATGTTCAGGCGCCCTTCCGCCTCCAGCGCCGGCCTGACATGGTCTTCCTCCCCAACCGAAACGCCGCCGGAAGTGATGATCAAGTCATGTCCGGTAGCCGCCTGGCGCAGCGTGGAACGGGTAGCTGCCAGTGTATCGGGCACGATGCCGTAATCGGTGATGTCGCAACCGAGGTTTTCCAGCAGGCCGCGCAGCACGAAGCGGTTGGAATTGTAGATGGCGCCAGGCTTCAAAGGCTGGCCCGGCATCGCCAGTTCGTCGCCGGTGAAAAAGACCGCCACGCGCAGCTTGCGCAGCACCGGCAAGCTGTCCAGACCGACCGATGCCGCCAGACCCAAATGCTGCGCACTTAAACGGGTGCCTTCCGGCAGGATCATGCTGCCGGCGCGAATATCCTCGCCGCGCCTGCGGATCCATTCGCCGGCCACCGGCTGATGGCTAATCCTCACCCAGTCGCCGTCCGCCAGTTTTTCCGGGGTACACATTTCCTGCATGACGACCGCATCCGCCCCTTCAGGAATCATGGCGCCGGTAAAAATGCGCGCCGCAGTACCGGCTTGCAGCGGCTGCCCGACCTGGCCGGCAGCAATGCGCTGGCTGACCTTAAGCAGTGCGTCGCCGCTGGCGCAATCTGCCGCGCACACTGCGTAGCCATCCATCTGGGTATTATCCATCGGCGGCACTTCCAGGCCGGAGGCTTGCGCTGCACCCAGCACCCTGCCATTGGCAGCCAGCGTCGCCAGCGTCTCGCATGCGCTCACCGGACGGGCGGCAGCCAGCAAGAAACCGAGCGCCTCAGTCATACTCAGCATCGGTTTCTTTTCAGTCATGTGGGCCTCTGCCGATGTGGCTTACAGGCCGGTGAGGCCGGCAATATACTTCTTGACCTGCTCGACATCCGCCGCCATCACATGAAAGCGCTGCGGCAAGGCCTCGATATTCTCGAATCCGGCCGGACGTTCGGCATCACGTTCCAGTGCCTCGCGGATGGTTTCATTGAATTTGGCCGGCAAGGCGGTTTCCAGCACGATCATCGGCACGCCGGGCATCAAGTGCTCGCGCGCGACCTTCACGCCATCGGCGGTATGGGTATCGATGGTGATGCCGTAGTGCTGCTGCACGTCGCGAATCGTGGCAACACGGTCGGCATGCACCGATTTGCCCGACAAAAAGCCATATTGCGCAACCTTGCCGAATTCATCGCCATCGCTGCCCGGCTTGCCGGACAAGTCAAAACCACCCTCGGTCTCGACTTTTTTGAACAGCGCGCGCACCCGCTTGCTGTCGCGTCCGAGCAAGTCAAAGATGAAACGCTCGAAATTCGATGCCTTACTGATATCCATGCTCGGACTTGACGTGTGATAGGTCTCGGCCGACTTGCGCACCCGGTAGACGCCAGTACGGAAGAATTCGTCGAGCACATCGTTTTCATTGGTGGCCGCGACCAGCTTGTCGATCGGCAGGCCCATCATGCGGGCGATATGGCCGGCGCAGATATTGCCGAAGTTACCGGACGGGACCGTAAAGGACACTTTCTGGTCATTGCTGGTGGTTGCCGCCAGGTACCCGCGGAAGTAATACACCACCTGCGCCACCACGCGCGCCCAGTTGATCGAATTGACCGTGCCGATTTTCTGGCGGGTCTTGAAGGGCAAATCATTCGACACCGCCTTCACCATGTCCTGGCAATCGTCGAACACGCCGTCGACGGCGATATTGAAAATGTTCGGGTCTTGCAGGCTGAACATCTGGGCAGTCTGGAATGCACTCATTTTCTTGTGCGGCGACAGCATGAAGACCCGGATGCCTTTTTTCCCGCGCATCGCATATTCAGCCGCGCTGCCGGTGTCACCGGAAGTCGCGCCGAAGATATTCAGTTCTGCATGCTGTTTGGCCAGCGCATATTCGAACAGATTGCCGAGCAATTGCATCGCCATGTCCTTGAACGCCAGCGTCGGGCCATTCGACAAGGCTTGCAGCACCAGTTTCTTGCCATCCTTTTCTTCCAGCACATGCAGCGGCGTGATTTGTGCCGCATCGTCGCTGGCGCGCGCATTACGGTACACCTCGGCGGTATAGGTTTTGGACACCAGCGCCTTCAAATCGGATTCAGGGATGTCGGTGGCGAATTTCTTCAGGATTTCGAATGCCAGGTCGGCGTATGACAGCTTGCGCCAGGCGCCGAGTTCGGCACCGGTCACCTGCGGGTATTCGGCCGGCAGGTACAGGCCGCCATCCGGCGCCAAGCCACCCAGCAGGATATGGGAAAAAGATTGTGCGGGGGAGTCGCCGCGAGTGGAAACGTATTGCATAAAATAAAGAAAGTATGTTTTTTTGAATGAAGGGCAAAGCCATGAACCGCCTGAACCATCAATTGTACGCCAAGAGCTCTACCTGACAGCCTAGTCTGTCGCACTCGCAACGGAAAGCAGCACGGATGCCCCCGCAGAAGACAGTAGCCAGCCGAGCGCTGCGCAATTGAGCATGACGGTAATCCAGAACATGATCTGGAAAGACTGCTTGCTGGTTTTATGACGCAACAGTCGTTGCGCGAATAGCGCGCCTGGCCAGCCACCAATCAGCGCGTACAGGTGCAGGGCATTTTCCGGGGTGCGCCGCCGGTCGTTTCTTGCAGCTGACCTGTCAAATTTATAAGCAATGAATGCAACCATGCTGGCAATCAAATACAGTCCCAGGACAGCCAGTGGCAACTTGTCGGTAAAAACCATCCCCACCACCAGCAAGAGAAACACTGCAGCAGCAAACAGCGAGAAGTTGCCGTGCCCTGCAGAAGTGGCAGCTTGTGCGCGTGCGCCAACGTAAGCGACATTCACGGCATTTGCACGGCCTTTGGCATCCGTCTTCAGCTCATAAGTCACGGCTTCATTACCAACTGGTCTTTGCTGGCCCTTGCCAAACGACTTGATGTGGACAAAGACTTGCTTGCCACCATCGTTCGGGTTAATGAATCCAAAGCCCTGTCCATCCTTCCAGTTATTTATTTTTCCTTGATAACGCATAGAGTCATTCGAAAAGGCGAAGCTTACAAAAGCCCCAATTCGCGCCCAGCCTGGGCAAATGCCGCCAGTGCCTGATCCAGTTGCTCGCTGGTATGCGCCGCCGATAGTTGCACCCGCACGCGCGCCTGCCCCAGCGGCACCACCGGATAGAAAAAGCCGGTGACCAGCACGCCCAGTTCATACAAGCGGCGGGCAAACTGCTGCGCCAGCGGCGCATCGTATAGCATCACCGGCACGATCGGATGGGTGCCCGGCTGGACGGTGAAGCCGAGCTGGCTGATGCCTTTGCGAAAATAGGCTGTATTGGCATGCAGGCGGTCGCGCAGTTCGGTCGAGGTAGACAAACGTGTCAGTGCCGCCAGCGATGCGCCGGCAATCGCCGGGGCCAAGGTATTGGAAAACAGGTAGGGGCGTGATTTTTGTCGCAGCATGTCGACCACTTCCCGCCGGGCGGCGGTAAAGCCGCCCATTGCGCCGCCGAGCGCCTTGCCAAGCGTGCCTGTGATGATGTCGATGCGTCCCATCACGCCATGTAACTCATGGGTGCCACGCCCGGTGGCCCCCATGAAGCCGGTGGCGTGGCTGTCATCAACCATCACCAGTGCGCCATGGCGCTCGGCCAGGTCGCAGATTTTATCGAGCTGCGCAATCGTGCCATCCATCGAAAACACGCCATCGGTGACGATGATTTTGTGACGGCTGCCGGCCGCCGCCTGCAACTGGATCTCCAGGTCGGCCAAGTCGTTGTGTTGATAGCGGAAGCGCTGCGCGCGGCACAAGCGGATGCCATCGATGATCGACGCATGGTTCAAGGCGTCGGAAATGATTGCATCGTTTTCATCGAACAAGGGCTCGAACAGGCCGCCATTGGCATCGAAGGCCGCCGCGTACAGGATCGCGTCTTCCATGCCAAGAAAATCGGCCAGCGCCGACTCTAGCTGCTTGTGCACGGTTTGGGTGCCGCAAATGAAACGCACCGAAGACAGTCCATAACCGTATTGTTGCACCGCGTTGACGGCTGCATCCACCATCGCCTGGTCGCCGGACAGGCCGAGGTAATTATTGGCGCACAGGTTGATCAGCGTCTTGCCGTCATCGCAGACGACTTCGGCGCCCTGGCGGGAAGCCAGCACGCGTTCCGGCTTGAACAGACCCGTATCACGCAGCTTCACCAAATCCTGTTCGAGGCTGGCATAGAAAGCCTGTTTAGGCTGGGCTGCATTCATGGTTTGCTCCCCATGTCATCGACAAGTGTAATGTGCAGGGCGTATAGCATCCGCCCTGCCGGACGCCGATGCGGATCAGCTCAACTGTTCCAGGCGGATCTTGGTAATCGTGCCCATCACGGTCGGCAGGTTTTCAATCTTTGCCATCGCTGCCTGCACATGCTTTTCCTGGGTCTGGTGGGTCAGCATGATGATGTCGGTGCGGGTTTCACCTTCTGCCGGTTCCTTTTGCAGCATGGCATCGATCGAAATGCCGGAATCAGCCAGGATACGGGTGACATCGGCCAGCACGCCCGGCTGGTCGGCGACATTCATGCGCAAATAATAGCTGGTGGTGACTTCCGACATCGGCAGAATCGGCGTATCGGACATCGCTTCCGGCTGGAATGCCAGGTGCGGCACCCGATGTTCCGGATCCGCAGTCGCCAGGCGGGTGATATCGACCAGGTCGGCAATCACCGCCGACGCGGTCGGCTCGGCGCCAGCGCCCTTGCCGTAATACAGCGTGGCGCCGACCGCATCGCCGTGCACTACCACCGCATTCATCGGACCTTCAACGTTGGCGATCAGGCGCTTGGCCGGGATCAGGGTCGGATGCACCCGCAACTCGATGCCGGCGGGCGTGCGCTTGGCAATACCCAGCAGCTTGATGCGATAGCCGAGCTGTTCTGCATACTGGATATCAATGGCTTGCAATTGGGTGATGCCTTCCACATGCGCCTTGTCGAACTGCACCGGGATGCCGAAGGCGATCGAGGCCATGATGGTGACCTTGTGACCCGCATCGATGCCTTCGATATCAAAGGTCGGATCCGCTTCAGCATAACCCAGGCGCTGCGCCTCTTTCAGCACGGTGGCGAAATCCAGGCCCTTGTCACGCATTTCGGACAGGATGAAATTGGTGGTGCCGTTGATAATGCCGGCAATCCACTCGATACGGTTGGCGGTCAGGCCTTCGCGCAATGCCTTGATGATCGGGATGCCGCCGGCGACTGCCGCCTCGAACGCGACCATCACGCCCTTGTCTTGCGCCGCCTTGAAAATCTCGGTGCCATGGATCGCCAGCAAGGCCTTGTTGGCCGTTACCACATGCTTGCCGTTGGCAATTGCCTTCATCACCAGGTCCTTGGCGATGCCATAGCCGCCGATCAATTCGATGACGATATCGATATCCGGATTGCTCACCACCAGATTGGCGTCATTGACGACTTCGCATGTTCCTTCGGTCAATTCCCTGGCCCGCTCGGTATTCAGGTCGGCAACCATCGCAATTTCAATGCGGCGGCCGGCACGGCGCGTGATTTCTTCCTGGTTGCGCTTCAAGACGTTGAAAGTGCCCGAGCCAACGGTGCCGATGCCGAGTAAGCCTACTTTGATTGGTTTCATGTGTGTGGTCTAGTTAAAATGTGATGCTGTTTCCTGCGCCGCTGCTACCGCTTCAACTGCGTCGCAAGACACGAATTTACGCTTTGCCGTGACGCTTGCGGTAACCGTCGAGAAAGCGCGCAATGCGTCCAATCGCTTCGGTCAGGTCATCGGTATTGGGCAGGAAAACGACGCGGAAATGGTCAGTGGTCGGGCAATTGAAACCGGTGCCCTGCACGATCAATACCCGCTCCTCGGCCAGCAACTCATACGCAAACCGCTGATCATCCTCGATCGGGTACATTTTCGGGTCCAGCTTCGGGAACATGTACAGTGCCGACGTCGGCTTGACGCAGGTCACGCCGGGAATATCGGTCAACAGCTGGTGCGCCAGGTCGCGCTGCCGGTACAGCCGTCCACCCGGTGCGACCAGATCATTGATGCTTTGATAGCCGCCCAGCGCAGTCTGGATCGCAAACTGCCCCGGCGCATTGGCGCACAGCCGCATCGAGGCCAGCATGTTCAAGCCTTCGATATAATCGGCCGCATGCTTTTTCTCGCCCGACACCACCATCCAGCCGGCACGGTAACCACAGGAGCGGTAATTTTTCGACAGGCCATTGAAGGTAATGCACAGCACATCGTCAGCCAGCGAGGCGATCGAGGTATGGGTATTGCCGTCGTACAGCACCTTGTCGTAAATCTCGTCGGCGAATACCACCAGCTGGTGCTGCCGTGCCAGCTCGATGATCTGTTCGAGCACTTCGTCCGGATACAGGGCGCCGGTCGGATTATTTGGATTGATGACGACAATGGCCTTGGTATTGGCATTGATCTTCTTTTTGATATCGTCGATATCCGGGGTCCAGTCGGCTTGCTCGTCGCAGACATAATGCACCGGCTTGCCGCCGGACAGGCTGACTGCGGCCGTCCACAGCGGGTAGTCGGGCGCCGGCACCAATACTTCATCGCCGGTATTCAACAAGGCATTCATGCTCATCACGATCAATTCGGATGCGCCGTTGCCGAGAAAAATATCGTCAATCGTGACGCCGGCAATCTGCTTTTCCTGCGTGTAATGCATGACCGATTTGCGCGGGGCAAACAGCCCCTTGGAATCCGTATAGCCTGAGGCATTCGACATGTTGCGGATCATGTCCTGGACAATTTCATCCGGCGCATCGAAGCCGAAGGCGGCAAGGTTGCCGATGTTCAGCTTGATGATCTTGTGGCCTTCTTCTTCCATTTTCCGGGCTTTTTCCAGCACCGGTCCACGGATGTCGTAACAGACATCGGCCAGTTTTTTCGATTTTTGAATCGGTCGCACAGCTACCATTCCTTCAGATATTTGCTGCAAAGTGATTGGATCTGGAGCCTGGCTCGCATCGTCCACGGTCGCGCGCATGTTGCAGCGCGAAAAACATCCATTTTGCCGAAAGCGCCAGCTTTTATCAATGCGGAAACGGCGGTTTCACGTGGAAAAGGCTTACAATGCCCTTTTTTCCCAGCTTATTAGCGGAAATTCACTCCAGCGGCGGTTTCAACAGCGCTATTTGAATGACCATGATGCCATGAAGCTCCATTCCAACAATACCCAAGCATATCAAACCGTCACTGCCTACGATGACAGTAGTGTGGAAATCAATGCGCAGTCCTTCCATCACAGCCTGATCGTCATGCCGGAAATCGCGCCGATAGCCTGGCCGGTGACTTCCTTTGATGCACTCGCCCCCGAGCATCTCGCCCAGATCGATGCGGCTGCGCCCGATGTCGTCATCCTTGGCACCGGCCGTCGCCAGCGCTTTGTTCATCCGAAGCTGATTAGCATGTTGACTGTGCGCCGGGTAGGCGTGGAATCGATGGATAACCAGGCCGCATGCCGTACTTACAACATACTGATGGCCGAGGGCCGCAAGGTGGCACTGGCGCTGATTATCGAGCCCACTTCCGCAGGCACGATTCCGGCCTGACAAGAAGCACAGGCACGGCATCTGCAGCGTGTTGCCTGGCTGTTTGCCAGCGGCCTGGACCGCTTGTTCCTACGTGCGCCAATCAGACTTGAAAATTATAAATATGCCCTCATTTGCTGGCGTACAGATGAATGGATGTGCAGTTGCGATTTCTTCGATGGCTGATCGCTATCAAACAGCAAAAATGCTGTTTCGCCAAAAATTGCAAGGTGTCGGCAATTGCATTCCTGATTTTGCCAATTTCCAGAAAATATCTAAAACAGGCTTTTTTCATCGATGGCTAACCCGGCAAACAACTATGAACAGGAGAATCGCGTGGTCGAAAGTCCTTCTGCACTGAATATTAGCGTGCCTGATTTTTCGGCGCCGATGACCGGCGACCAGTCTTTTACGCTGTCTGATTATCGCGGGAAAAACCTGGTGTTGTTTTTCTATCCAAAAGACAACACTCCTGGCTGCACCACCGAAAGCCTGCGGTTTCGCGACCTGTATTCCGACTATCAGCGCGCCAATACCGAGATTTTCGGCATCAGCCGCGACAGTCTGCGCTCGCATGAAGGTTTCAAGTCCAAACTGGACATGCCGTTTGATCTGATCTCGGATCCGGATGAGACGGTCTGCGCGCTGTTTAACGTAATGAAAATTAAAACCATGTACGGCAAACAGGTACGCGGCATCGATCGCAGCACATTTGTGATTGACGCAACAGGTAAATTGGTGAAAGAATGGCGTGGAGTGAAGGTCCCTGGACACGTTGACGATGTCCTGGAATATGTAAAGGCACTTGCCTAACCGCCAAGTCTTTGAAACCACAAAATCATCTTGTTCGAAAGCCGTTCTTGGAGAAGGCCTCTGCCCTCCAAAACGGCTTTTTTTGCTTTGCGATCCGCAGCTTTCACCGCGTTTGTAGTTTCCTTGTGTTGCCCCTGTCTGGTCCTTGCCACACCATTACCGAAGTGGTCTATTTTCAACATTTAGAGTGAGGTCTTGATGCCCCTGCCAAAATTGCCGACCAAACCTGCAGCATTGTTGTCTCCGCAAGATTATCCGAAACTGGAAAAAGGAAAATCGGCCCAGCCGCTCACGCTGGTAGAACCGCCCCTCAAAACAGCACCGGCAAAGACCGCCGCACCGACCGCCCGCAGCAAGCCCGCAGATTCGCCATCCCTGGAAAAGCCGCGCGCCTCCAGGCAACAAAAATCCGTTGATACCCGCATCAAGTCGAGCGCCAGCCGCGTCGGCGACCAGCTGGGCGTCACCAAGGTATTCGTGCTCGACACCAATGTCTTGATGCATGATCCGTCATCGTTATTCCGCTTCGAGGAACACGATGTCTACCTGCCGATGGTGACGCTGGAGGAACTGGATAACCACAAGAAAGGCATGTCGGAAGTGGCACGCAATGCGCGCCAGGTATCGCGCTCACTTGATGCCCTGGTCAGCGGCACCGAAGAAAATGAAATTGAAGACGGCATCCCCTTGTCCAAGCTGGGCAACAAGGATGCCAAGGGCAGGCTGTTTTTCCAGACCAAGCTGCAAAACGGCACCCTGCCGGAAGGTCTGCCAATGGGCAAGGCCGATAACCAGATCCTGGGTGTGGTGCGCGCGCTCGAAGCCGAATTTCCCGGCCGCCCGATCGTGCTGGTGTCGAAAGACATCAATATGCGCATCAAGGCGCGCGCGATGGGTTTGCCTGCCGAAGAATATTTCAACGACCATGTGCTCGAAGACACCGACCTGCTGTATTCGGGCGTCATGCTGTTGCCGGACGATTTCTGGAACAAGCATGGCAAGGGTATGGAGTCCTGGCAGGAAAACAAGCATGGCACCGGCTATACCTTCTATCGCCTGACCGGCCCAGTGGTGCCGTCGATGCTGGTCAACCAGTTCGTCTATCTGGAACCGAAGAATGGTGAAGCCACCTTCTACGGCCAGGTCCGGCAAATCAATGGCAAGACCGCCGTGATCCAGACGCTGCGTGACTATGCCCATGCAAAAAACAATGTGTGGGGCATCACCGCACGCAACCGCGAACAGAATTTTGCACTGAACCTGCTGATGAATCCGGAGTGCGATTTCGTGACGCTGCTGGGTCAGGCCGGCACCGGCAAGACACTGCTGGCGTTGGCGGCAGGTCTGGCGCAAGTACTGGAAACCAAGCAATACAATGAAATCATTGTTACCCGCGTTACCGTCCCGGTTGGCGAAGACATCGGCTTTTTGCCCGGCACCGAGGAAGAAAAAATGTCGCCATGGATGGGCGCATTCGACGACAACCTGGAAGTGCTGAACAAATCCGATTCCGATGCCGGCGAATGGGGCCGGGCCGCGACCCAGGATCTGATCCGCTCGCGCATCAAGATCAAGTCGCTGAACTTCATGCGCGGCCGCACTTTCGTCAACAAGTTCCTGATCATCGACGAAGCGCAAAACCTGACGCCGAAACA
>JAKFFK010000012.1:0-24558 GCA_036675285.1 Paucimonas sp.
CACAAGGAAATCTCCAAGCCAAAATTTCGGACAGGCTCCAAGATGGCGATAGGTTAAACTTGGTCAAGTCAACAGGAGAATGCATTGACCAAGGAAACGGCACTATCATTGATTCTCGCCATTGGCATCATCGCCGGTTCACTCTGGATTGCTGACCGGTCTTTACAAGCCAGCGCAGAAAAATTCTCCGCTATCAGCCTTACTAAAAAAATCCTTCTGCCGGGCTCACCGCCCGAGCCAGCATCAGGCTTGCCAGTGCCGCTGCCTGGGAGCTCAATGACACCGCAGGGTGCTGCTGTTTCGATGGGCATTTCTAAATGCAAAATCGATGGCAAGACGGTGTATTCCAATCAGGGCTGTCCGGCTGACGCGCAACGCAAGAACATCAACTTGCACGACTCGGCCGGCATCGTCAGTCCACGTAGGGAATCCCTGGCGGAATTGACCGCCAGCAGGCAGGCACGAGAAAATGCGGCTGCCGTCAGCATGCAACAGCCAGCTGCAGTGCCGCAGCCATCGGAATGTCCGGCGCTTGCCCAACGCATCGAATCGCTGGACGCTATGGCGCGCCAGCCGCAATCCGCCCAGATGCAAGACAGGCTCAGGCAGGAAAGGGTGGCGGTACGAGATCGACAGCGTGCACTGAGCTGTTAAATCGTTTGGTTGGTTTTTGCAAAGACAAGCTGTACGGACACATAATCGCGGCCTTTCCCTTGCCGATTGAATGATCGGCGGAATCGACATCAATTAATCTGCAAATCTGGTCCAAACTTTATTAAAATTGCGTGACTACGATGCATTCAAATAATTTCTTCAACTTTACTGGAATTTTCATGCTTTCTCGAACTGCACTATGCGGGCTATTCGCCTTTCTGCCGGCGCTTGCCTTGGCTCAATCCTGCATTCCGTTCTGCTCAACTCTCTTGCAGTCGCCGCAGGATAAGGTGCCGCCGGAGGGCTACCTGTGCTGCAACATGCGCACCGATGGCAGCTGGATCAGTGACAGCAATTACATGGAGCCTGGTCAGTATGTTTTACCGCTTGGCACGCCGGTTCGCCCGACCTCCTTTGGCCGTTTCCGCCTGAACGCGGACATTGGCGGCCGTTCGCAATCGATCGGTAATGATTACAGCCGCAATATCTCGATGGATGAGTTCGCCAAACGCTATGTGCTTGCTGTGGATCCTAAAACAAAAATGTCGGGTTACTCCGACAAGATGCGCGCCGCCATCAGCAGTGCCAAACTCCTGCCAGGCATGACGCGGGAACAGGTCTTGATGTCGATCGGTTATCCGATCGGCAGCGAAAATCCGAACTTTAATGCGAATGTCTGGCGCTACTGGCTCACTCCTTACAGCGAATTCCAGATCAAGTTCGATGACACAGGCAAGGTGAGCGACATCACCGGCGATCCGCTCGTGAAAGGCCAGGTGATCTATAACTAAGCGCAACCTGGTAGACCACCCAGTTAGTTTGATGGAGGTTAGCCGAACCGGGGCAGTTTTCGCATTGCAGCAATGCCTGCATGCGAGGCTTGCGCCAAGCCGATGCATAAAAAAATAACAGGTTTCGAAAAAAACTTGAATCCGAACTGCGCTGTGCCGCGTATATCTATATGCGATCACGCACCCAATTCATTTTTTGAAAGAAACTATCATGAAAAAATTCAGCTCTGCACTGCTTCTGACTACTGCCCTGAGCGCCGCCAGCTTCGCAATCGCCGCCGAGCCGGTCATGGTCGGTGGCCAAAGCATGTTTCCTGCCAAGGACATCATCGACAATGCCGTCAACTCAGCCGATCATACGACGCTAGTCGCTGCAGTGAAGGCGGCAGGCCTGGTCGACACCCTGAAAGGCAAGGGGCCATTTACCGTGTTTGCGCCGACCAATGCCGCATTTGGCAAACTGCCTGCTGGCACCGTCGATAACCTGGTCAAGCCTGAAAACAAGCCGACTCTGACCAAGATTCTGACTTACCATGTCGTGCCGGGGAAACACGATTTCATGGCACTGTCGAAGGCTATCAAAAAGAACAACGGCTCCGCCGAACTGGCTACCGCGAGCGGCGGCAAATTGATGTTTGCGATGAATGGCATGCATAACATCCGGGTCAAGGACGAAGCCGGCAACACGGCCAATATCAGCACCTATGATGTGTACCAGTCCAACGGCGTCATCAACGTGATCGATACCGTACTGATGCCGAAGTAATTTTCCGGGGCCAGCCTCCGGCGCACGCCGGAGGCATTTCCCATGTCTGTCTATGCCTGCATGTCATTAACCCGACTTCTGCACCTGTCGGCAATCGCACGGCGATCCCTTGCCGGACGCGCAGCCATTCGCGCTGCGCGGCTGTGCGTATAATGTTTTCTCCGCTGGCCGGATGGCAGCCAGTCAAATTGGTGAATGCGCCGGTCTTTCGGCGCATCCTCTGTTGAAAACGGATCAGAAATTGGCGACCCCAGAACCACAACAACTTAAAAGCTGGCTCACCGCGACTGCCCGCAAAGACAGGCAGGCTTTCCGGCTGCTGTATGACGCCACTTCATCGAAACTGTTTGGTTACGCGCTGCGTATATTGATCAAGCGCGAGCTCGCGGAAGAAGCGTTGCAGGAAAGCTTTGTCAGCATCTGGAACAATGCTGCCGGATACCAGTCCAGTCTGGCCGCGCCGATGACATGGATGACAACGATCGTGCGCAACAAGGCATTCGACATGCTGCGCCGTGCCGACCATGCAGTCGAGATCGATGCGGACAGTTATCAGGGAGGCGGTATGCAAGACATCATCGACGCCATGCAAAGCACCACGCCAGCCCCGGCTGAGGCGCTGCAGTTAAGCCAAAGCGCGGCTGCGCTGGCCAGCTGCTTTGCGCGTCTGGATGGCTTGCACCGACAGGCGATCGCGATGGCGTTTTATCATGACCTGTCGCATAGCGAGGTCGCCTCCCAGATGCAGCTGCCGATCGGTACCATCAAGACCTGGATTCGCCGCGGGCTGGACAAGCTCAAGCTGTGCCTGGGCCGACTGGAGGGCGCATGAATATCCGGCACAACGAAGTATTGCGCGAAAAGCTCGCGTCCGAATATGCGCTCGGCACCCTGAAAGGCGGCGCGCGGCGGCGCTTTGAATCCTGGCTGCAGGAAGATGCGGCGCTGCGCAGGGCGGTCGCCGAGTGGCAAGACCGGCTGTGCCCGCTGGCCGAACTGGCGCCGGCAATCCAGCCGCCTGTGCATGTGTGGCGCGCAATTGAACTGCGGCTCGACCGGCAACCCGTGCCGGCAACCCCGCCGGTGCAGTCAGGCTGGCAGCACAGCCTGCGTTTCTGGCGCTATCTCGGCATGGCATCGACTGCGATTGCGGCCATGCTAATGGTGGCGCTGCTGGCACGCGAGCCCTGGTTCAATCCGGCTGGGCCGACCTCGATCGCGCTGCTCACCGACGACCAGGCCCGCACCGTGATGGTCGTCACCGGCGACGCCCGGCGTCACCAGCTGATGGTCAAAGTGCTGGCGCCGCAGAGTATTGCCAGCGACCGCAGTCTGGAACTATGGGCACTGCCGAAAGAGGGCGCACCGCGCTCGCTCGGCCTGGTGGCGGCAAACGGGGAAGTAAGCCTGAAGCTGCCAGAAAATATGTCGCCGCAATCGATCCCTGCGCTGGCGATCTCGCTGGAACCGAAGGGCGGCTCGCCTGATCCGAACGGACCCAGCGGACCGGTGCTGATGAAAGGCGCATGGGTGCAAATTTAAACAGTTTTCGATTCGCGCCGGGTTGTGCAAAAGCATGTGTCCAGTGCTGCATCATTGACGCAGCAGGCACGGCACGGCTGGGCTGGGCCGGTCCGGATGGCAGCTGGCATGAGCCAAGGAAACGGCAGAATCACTGGCAGTCGTCGCCCGCTTGATCTGCACACAAGCAGCCGGCATCAATCGGCGCATGCTGATGCCACAGTGACTATGCTGTAAACAGTGCATGCGTGCGCAAGTCTTTTGCGTAATTTCTTTCACGAATAGTTGCGGAGGTGTTGCCATGCCAGATGCTGCAGCAGATGCCAGACTATCCCCAGCGTTGTATTACCGGCACCGTTTGCCGGTACGCATCATGCACTGGACGAATGTCGTCTGTTTCATCATTCTGTTCATGAGCGGCATGGGCATCTTCAATGCACACCCGGGGCTGTACTGGGGCGACTCGTCGTATACCGGACGTCCGCCGATACTGTCGATTTCAGCAGAGAATCAAAGAGGGATTGTGCGGGTGGCCGGGCATGAGTTCGATACTACCGGGCTGCTCGGCATTTCAGAGCGGGCCGACGGCAGCCTCAATCAAAATGCATTCCCTTCGTGGATGACGATTCCCGGCGACTATTCGCTGGCGCATTCCCGGCTCTGGCATTTCTTTTTTGCCTGGCTGTTCGTCATCAATGGCATGACCTATGTGCTGTATGCGATCCTCAGCCGGCACCTGAAAAAAAACTTGCTTCCCGACCGCAGCGATCTGCGCGGAATCGGCGCTTCGATCAACGAGCACCTGCATTTCCGGCATCCACATGGCGAAGCCGCCAAGAACTATAACGTGCTGCAAAAGCTGGTTTACCTGGTCGTGATTTTCATTTTGCTGCCGCTGATTATCCTGATGGGCATGGCGATGTCGCCGATGCTCGATAGCGTCATGACCGGCTGGGTCGACTGGTTTGGCGGGCGCCAGTCGGCAAGAACCATCCACTTCATCGTCGCATGGCTGTTGGTGGGGTTCACGCTGATCCACGTGTTTGAAGTGATCATCAGCGGGGTATGGAATAACCTGCGCTCGATGCTCACCGGCTATTACGCGATCCGCAGCGCAACCGATAAAGGAAAACCGCGATGAACTCACCCGACTTGCGAAAAAGGCGCTTCCTGAGCCGCGCGGTCGCAGGACTCGGCACGATCTTACTGGCCGGTTGCGATCGCCTCAATGAAACTGCGTGGTTCATCAATCTACTGCAGACAGGCGAAACCATGAATCGCACGGTGCACAAGGCGTTGGTGCCGCGCAAGTCCATGGCGCAGGAATTCACCGAGGCAGACTTGTCGCCTAGCTTTCGCAGCAACGGCACCAGTGACCCGAGAAGCGCGCAATATCAGGCGCTTGCCCGGAATGGATTTGCTGACTGGTCGTTGAAGGTGGAAGGACTGGTCGAGCATCCGATGCAATTTTCCTTGGCACAGTTGCGCTCACTGCCGCAACGCACCCAGATTACCCGGCACGATTGTGTCGAAGGCTGGAGCGCGATCGGCAAATGGACCGGCGTGCCGCTGGGCGAAGTGCTGGCCGCAGTCAAGCCAGCCAAGGATGCCCGGTTCGTGGTGTTCCATTGCGCCGATCCGATGGAAGCAGATGCCGCGTCGCTGTATTATGAAAGCATCGACATGGAAGATGCATACCACCCGCAAACCATTCTTGCCTATGCATTGAATGATCAGACCCTGCCGATTGCCAATGGCGCGCCGCTGCGTGTACGTGTCGAGCGCCAGCTGGGATACAAGCATGCAAAGTACTTGATGCGCATTGAACTGGTCGACAGTCTGGATAAAATTCGCGGCGGCAAGGGCGGTTACTGGGAAGACGGCTACGGTTATCAATGGTATGCGGGGATTTGACATCGCCCGGGCGCACAAGGCAGGCATTTTTAAAAGCACTGGATCCAGGCGCGATTGCAATGATAGGGCTTCCCGGCACTATTCAGATAGGTCTTTTCTTATGACGATAGCTTGAGGAATTGGAGCGCGACATGGATGATCCCCACCAGCTGCAACGCTTTGTCCTGGCCCAGGATCCGGTCTATCAAGACGTTGTTGCGGAATTGCGCGCCGGACGCAAGCAAAGTCACTGGATGTGGTTCGTCTTTCCACAGATCCAAGAATTGGGCCACAGCGACATGGCGCGCAAATATGCGATCGCGTCCATTGATGAAGCCCGTGCCTATCTGCAGCATCCGGTGCTCGGCGCGCGGCTGCGCGAATGCAGCCGCCTGGTGGCAGGGGTGCAGGGTCGCTCGGCACATCAAATATTCGGTACGCCGGACGACATGAAATTTCATTCGTCGATGACACTGTTTGCGCAAGCTGCTGCAGACAATCAGCCGTTCAATGCATGCCTGCGTAAATATTACGAAGGGCAGGGTGATCCGGCCACCCTGGCGCAACTGGCCCGGTGAATGGCTGGCGCAGCAAGACCTGAGCAAAGTATTTTGTTGGAAAGTGAACGAGCAAAGTCAACTTGGGGTCGATAGCAGCTATTCCGACAATGTTGATTATTATGTCCATGCAGTAGTGTCCTGACTACTGCAGACTCACCCATCATTGGATCGCAGCGCAGATATCCAGAACCAGGCTCCGCAACCAGCGATGCGCTGGATCGGCATCCATCCGGGGATGCCACAGCATGGAAATGGCGACCTCAGGCGCAGGCATCGGCAGTGTAAAACTATGCATTCCGGCGCGCAGGTTCCCGGTATGTCGTTCGGGAACAGTAGCAATCAGGTCGGAAGCCCTGGCAAGCGCCAGCGCGGCTGAAAAGCCCCCGACGATCGTGACGATCTCCCGCTTCAGCCCGAACGGCTTCAAGGCTTCATCAATCGGCCCGTTGTCGAGGCCGCGCCGCGAAATGCCGATATGCCGGCCACTCGCATAACGGGACGGCGTGATGTCGCCCTGGCTCAGTGCATGGCCCATGCGCACGACGCCGATAAAACGGTCGCGGAACAACACCCGCGTGCGCACTTCCGGACTGGTCGCATCCCCTACCACGCCAGTCTCCAGGTCGACGGTCCCGTCGCGCAGCGACGTGCTCTCCTTGTTTTGCTTCTGCACAAAGCAGAGCCGCACGCCGGGCGCTTCCGCACCGACGCGAGCAATCAGATCCGGCCCGAAGTTTTCAACAAAGCCTTCGCGGGTACGAAGCGTAAACGTCCTGACGAGTTGTTCGAGCTTGAGCTTCTCAGCCGGGCGGAGAACCGCTTGTGCCTCCTGCACCAGCTGACTGACCCGCTCACGCAGTTCGAGCGCTCGGGGTGTGGGAACGAGGCCGCGTCCAGCCCTGACCAACAGCGGGTCACCGGTCGTCTCGCGCAAGCGAGCAAGCGTGCGGCTCATCGCCGACGGGCTAAGCCGCAAGCGTTCGGCTGCGCGCGCAACGTTGCATTCCGCGAGCAGCACATCCAAGGCAGCAAGCAAGTTGAAATCCGGGGTCGACATGCATTGATTTTAACGCAGATCGTTTCTGGTATGGCGTCAAACGCACGAATAAAGTACAAATGCTGCGTCTTCCGCCATGCCAAATAGCTGACTACACTGCAGACATCATCGCTTCGGCAGTCGCAAGGAAATACGGCACATATCGAAGCCAATCCTCGAAAGACCAGACCATGACTGCCCTAACTGCCTCCCAGATATCCACACGCTTCTCCAAAACCCGTTTCGCACTACTCGTGCTCCTGGGCGCCTACCCTGCCATCACCGCGATTCTTTACTTTGTCTTTCCGCTGACAGTTGGGTGGGGTATTTGGCAGCGCACCTTGCTGATTGCACCCATGATGGTCGGCGTCATGGTCTGGGGCGTCATTCCCGCTGTGCAGAAACTGTTTCGCCGATTCATTAATCCGGTCATTGGAAAAGCCAGACAACCACACACCGGCAATGCAAGGCTAAGTCCCGCGGTTCGTTGGGCACTAGTCAGCCTGTCGCTTTCCATGTTGTTGTCATCGCTTGGCACCAGTATCGCCAATGTCGGCTTGCCAACGCTGGCGCAGGCGTTCAACGCATCTTTCCAGCAAGTCCAGTGGGTCGTCCTGGCCTATCTTCTCGCCATCACCATCCTGATCGTCAGTGTCGGACGCCTCGGGGACGTCATCGGCCGCCGACGACTGCTGCTGGCCGGTATCTTTTTGTTTACGGTGGCCTCCATTCTGTGCAGCTTCGCGCCCTCACTCTGGCTGCTGATCGCCGCCCGGGCGGTGCAGGGCCTTGGCGCTGCCATCATGATGGCGCTCACCATGGCATTTGTCGGTGAAACGGTGCCGAAGGAAAAAACCGGTAGTGCCATGGGGTTGCTTGGCACCATGTCAGCTATTGGCACTGCGCTCGGTCCAACGCTGGGTGGGGTTCTGATCGCCGGGTTCGGCTGGCAAGCCATCTTCTTCGTCAACGTGCCGTTGGGCATGCTGGCGCTGCTTATCGCGTATCGCTTTCTCCCCGTTGATCGCCCGAAACCGGCAACGATCCAGACCGGCTTCGATCATGTTGGCATGCTGCTGCTTGGCTTAACGCTCGCGGCTTATGCACTCGCCATGACCATCGGGCGTGGCAGTTTCGGTCTGCTCAACCTGGCGCTACTGTTGGCTGCCGCATTCGGCGTTGGGCTGTTCGTGCGTGCAGAGAAAAAAGCAGTATCACCGTTGATCCAATTGGCGATGTTCCGCAATCCGGTACTGGGCGCGGGATTTGCTATGAGCGCCTTAGTCACGACCGTCGTGATGGCGACGCTGGTGGTTGGTCCGTTCTATCTATCCGGTGCGTTCGCGCTTGATGCCGCCGGTGTCGGACTGGTCATGTCGTCCGGTCCCATTGTCGCCGCACTGACGGGCGTGCCGGCAGGTCGCATCGTGGACCGGTTTGGCGCGCACCGCATGTCCATCGTTGGGCTCATCGCAATGGCGGTCGGTGCCATCATCCTGCCCATGGTAGCAATCAGGTTTGGCGTTCCAGGTTACGTCGTCCCGCTCGCCGTTATCACCGCTGGCTATGCACTGTTCCAGGCGGCCAACAACACTGCTGTGATGAGCGATATTCGCGCCGACCAGCGGGGCGTCGTTTCCGGCTTGCTCAACCTGTCACGCAATCTCGGGCTCATCACCGGTGCATCTGTGATGGGCACTGTATTCGCACTCGGCGCGGCGACCACCAACATCATGGCAGCACGCCCTGAAGCGGTTACGGCCGGCATGCAAATCACGTTCGCCGTCGCCACGGTTCTGATCGTTGCCGCCCTCGCCATCGCCTTTGTGAGCCGTGCTCTTTCGCAGCGAGTCGTTTGTGCAAGCTAAAAATGGAAGTATGACCATGAACTTGAATAGATTTTGCGCTCTTGTCGCCAGTATGATCGCTCTACTGATCTGGGCTACTCTGGCCCCTGCCTATGCCGCCGCACCGAACAAGACTACGAGCAAGGCGGCGCCAGCCAAATGCGGTGGAACTGAGACGCCCGGCATGTCTGCACCAACGCCGGCCGATCCCTATCCACTCAATGCCGCAGGCTGGGGGCCGGAAATCGGGAATGGATTGCTTGTCAGCCGTTGGGCCGAGGACTGGATCAGCATGCGTTCAGCCGGCAATGCCCCGCCGTTCAAGGCAATGCCGCTCGCTGGTGATGCCTTCTTGACGTTGAGCGCCGAGGCGCGCTTGCGCTACGACAAATACACCAACGGCCAATTAGCACTTGGCAATGACACCCACCAGGGGCTGTTCCGTGGCGTCCTTGGTGCAGATTTGCGCTTGAATCCACAATTGCGCGTGTATGGCGAGGTTGGCACTGGCCAGGTGGCAGGTCGCCGCAACAGTGCCAGCGCCAACTTCCAGAATAACGCGTCGCTGCAGCAATTGTTCGTCGACGCCCGGGGGTATGCAGGAACGACCCTGGTGGGTGCAATGTTTGGACGCCAAGAGTTCTCCGATGGGCCCAGGCAATTGATCAGCCTGAGCGATGGTCCCAATATTCATCGTACATGGAACGGCGTGCGTTTTTACGCACACGATCAGAGGATGCGTTTTGGGGCCTTCGACATGCGCGCAACACGCCAGGAACGCGGCGCCTTCGACGAAGGGATCAATGACGCAGAACGTCTTAGAGGGCTGAATGCCAGCCTGCTTGTGTCTTCCGGCAGCGGGCCTAACACTTACCTGGATCCGTTCTGGATTCATAGCGAAAACCCGAACTTCCGCTCCGGCGGCCAGGTTGGTCGCGATGATCGCGACACCTTTGGCGTACGCCTCTGGGGTAGGCAAGGCGACTTGAAATTCGACTGGACACTGGCGCACCAGACCGGCAAGTACATGAATCGTGACACCGATGCCTGGGGCCTGTTTGTAATCCATAGCCTGGCGCTCTCCAAAGAAGGCTGGAAGCCCCGGCTTACGGCCCATATCGATATGGCTTCCGGTGGCGGCACTTATGGGGCTGGAACGCTCAAGGGGTTCAACCAGCTCTATGCAAGTTCCAATTATCTTGGTGAGGGGCAGTTCCTGAGCCTCAGCAATCTGTTGATGATTGCACCGGGAATTACCGTTTCGCCAACGTCCGCGACGACGCTTTCGATCGAATACGGTTTTGCACGGCGGCTCACACAGGGCGATGCTGCCTATGCCGGTGGGATGCGTGCCTACGCCGGCACCCAGAACGTGCCAGATCACGAGATCGGTGGCTTACTGCGCGTTGCCGGAACTTGGTTGGCAAGCAAACAGCTAACCTTATTCTTTAATTTTGAGCACCTGGCCGCCGGTGACGTGCTCAAGCATGCGCGACTGCCTTCAGGCAGCTACGGCTATGTCGGCGCAACCTTCCGGTATTGACGGCTAGAGCAGGTACTCGCCAAGGAAGCTGAATCGCATGAGAAATGCTGTATCGGCATGATTTCTGCCTGGAGAATTTATGGCGCAGTTAATGATCCACGGCAATCAATTGTTTGGAGCACAAAATGATCGAGCGCTTTATCGATTCGCTCTGTTATGCGACTTGAATGGATAAAGTTGAGCTAAGGCAAGACGACGCTTTCCCTCAGAAACGCGAACAGCGCCTTGACCCGCTGCAGGTGACGGGCATCAGGATGCGTCAGTACCCATAAATCCGTTTCCAGCTCGTCCAGCGGGCCTGCCACGATGTCAACTGCCGGATTGTCCTTCAACATGAATAGCGGCACCACGCCGACTCCCATGCCGCACACTACCGCGCCGGCCACCGACATCACGCTGTTGACGCGATAGCGCGGCTTGAGTTTCGGGTAATGCTGGCGCCGCCATTTTTGCGACGGATGGTCGGGCAAGCTGTCGTCCAGCGCAATCCAGTCCATCTGTTCCAGGCTTTGCTGCGCCGGGTTTTCGGATAGATAGCGTTTGCCGGCAAACACCGCCGCACGCACCGGGCCGAGCTTTGCGCCAACCAGATGCTCGGGCGGCTTGCGGGTTGCGCGTATCGCAATATCCGCATCCCGCTGGCTCAGATTGGCCAGCGCATTCGACACGATCAGTTCCAGATCGATCTTTGGATAGGCGCTGCCGAAGCGCGCCAGTACCGGCAGCAGCACACTGTGCAGCACGGTATCGGTGGTCGTGATGCGCAGCACGCCCGACACGTCGGTGCCCGACTTGAGCGCGATTTCACGCGCTTCCTGCAGCTGCGATTCAATCCGCTCCGCATACGCGGCCAGTTCCTGCGCCAGCTCGGTGGGTTGATAGCCTTGCCGGCCGCGGTCAAACAGCACTTCGCCAAGCCCTTTCTCCAGACGCTTGATCGAGCGAAATACCGTGGACGTATCCACCTTCAGGCGCTCCGCTGCGCCGACCAGCGTGCGGCCCCGGATCAGCGCGAGCATCAGCTCAAGGTCGGCAAGGTTCAGTGTCGATTGCATTGATGCATACGATGGTTTCATAAATGCCTATTTTCATTGTTTACATGCCTATATACAGTAACACTACACCAACCGAAAAAGAAAGGATTTGCCATGATCGACCAACGCACCGCCCCTTACGCTGCATTGCTGCTGCGCCTGTCGCTGGGCACCATGTGGATTTCGCACGCGCTGTTGAAGCTGCTGGTATTTACCATGCCGGGGTTTCAAGCCTTTCTCGCTAGCCAGGGCATGCCGACTATCCTTGCCTGGCCGGTCGTGCTGCTGGAAATCGGCGGCGGCGTATTGATCCTGCTCGGCATCCATGGGCGCGTCGCCTCCTTGGTATTGCTACCGGTGCTGGCTGGCGCCACCATCGCGCATATCGGTAACGGCTGGGTCTTCAGTGCACCGAATGGCGGCTGGGAATACCCGATATTCCTGATCGCCGCATCCATGGTTCACGCCTTGCTTGGCGATGGCGCGTATGCAGCCAAGGGCCTCGTGTTCAATGCAGGCCACTCCCGCTTTAAAACTGTTTGACTCGACTGATTCAGAAAGGAATCATCATGAAACTGACCCTCATTAGCCATGCGCTGTGTCCGTATGTACAGCGAGCCGTGATTGCCCTGGCGGAAAAACGGACGCCGTACGAACGGATCGATATCGATCTCGCCAACAAGCCGCACTGGTTTCTGGCCTTGTCGCCTCTTGGCAAGACACCGGTGTTGACGGTTGGCGAGCAGCCGATCTTTGAATCCGCCGTGATTTGCGAATACCTGGAAGACACGATTGCGCCGGCGCTGCATCCGGTCGACCCGCTGCGGCGAGCCCAGCACCGGGGCTGGATCGAGTTCGCCTCCGCGACCCTCAACGGCATTTGGAGTTTTTATACGGCCAGGGACGAGGCAGCCTACCAGGCGGCCGGCGACGCGCTCAGGCAACGCATTTCGCAGATAGAGAGAGTATTGGGAAGCGGACCGTATTTTGCCGGCGAGCGGTTTTCACTAGTGGATGCAGCGTTTGCGCCGGTGTTTCGCTACTTCGATGTATTTGATCCGGTCAGCGGTATCGATTTGCTGGCGGATGCGCCGAAGGTCAAGGCTTGGCGTGTGGCACTGTCGCTGCGTGTTTCGGTGAAAGGCGCGGTGGGTGCTAACTATCCGGCACTGCTACGGCAATTTGTCATCGACCAGCAGGGAGTGCTGGGGCGGCGTTTTCGCGAAGCAGCTTGAGGGTAAAGTAAAGCGGGGATGCATCAGGTCTACCATTGCGGCAATGCAGGAATGGAAGACTTGGCCCCGCTTTTTAGAGGCGGCCCGAGCCAGGTTGCCGCCGCATCATCAGGATTAACTTGCAGCCGTGTCGACGCCATCTATAATAAATTTATCTAGATAAGCTTACACGATGCCTGCCGGCGGATGCGGTGGGGCGCACGGCAGGTGTGACATTGTGACTCCACCCCTTGCATCAGATCAGTTGATCACTGACGAGGAGATGGATATGGCTTGGAATATAGATGCAACGATGGTTGAACTTTGCAGTTGCAACGCGATGTGCCCGTGCTGGCTTGGCCCTGATACCTTGCCAGATCAGGGATGGTGTGGCGGTGCTTTCTTATTCGATATCGAGCAGGGCACGGTTGATGGCGTCGATGTCAGTGGCTGCCGGGCGGCGCTCGCCGCCAATTGGCCAGGCAACTTTTTCGCTGGTAACGGTACCGCCCGCATATACCTGGACAGTGCTGCCAGCGACGCGCAACGCAACGCGCTCGAAGCCGTGCTCTCGGGTAAGAAGGGGAGCGTGTTTGGCGCCGTATTCGGTCAAGTGATCGCAAACTGGTTGCCGGCCAAGGCGACTGCGATCACGATCGACCGCGGCGAAGCCTTGTCGGCGCTAGTCGAAGGTGCCGGCCAGGCCAGAATCACACCGTATAAAGACGCATCGGGTCGCACCGCGACGGCCACGGGCACGCTGGCGCAAGGCGCGCTCCAAAGTCCTTCCATGGAAATCGCCAGCGCGAAAGGGAGCCGTTGGACTGACGCCGATTTTCAACACAGCTGGGAGGGCGACTCCGGGACGATCCACAAAATGCATTGGGCTAGCGAATAGCAGGCATACCTTTCTCCAAACTTGTCCAGGTTGAATGTGATCTACCGCTGTATTTGGCCTGCATCGATCTGGCAGGGGCACGCTGTGGGATGGTCCGGTTGCGGATGAAACAGCACAAGGGGAAGAGAAGATCTTGCATGTCAACAATATTTGAATACAGGAAGGACCCGACCCAGAGTCTTGTTGCCAATAGCTTCTTGTTGCGTTTTATCAATAACTGCTGATACATGGTCGTTGCGTGATGCAACGCACATATTGCATTCGATTTTCTCTGTATTCTGAAATTGCCGTGTACCAATCACTGCAAATTTCGGAGAACATCATGAAGCGATTTATTAAACCTGTGTACGATTATTTTTATCAAAACTTTTTTTATGTCATGTGCGGTGGATATGAAAAAGATTTGAAAAAACAGCTGCAGTATGTCGACATTCGCAGCATATTTTGAGCATGGTTTTCACAATAAGATATTAATGCGGTCGCTTAAGTATTGAACGCCGCATAGTTGTGGCCCTCTGGAAGAGGCGCACTCGGTTTGTAAGCGCAACCTACCGCATCCGTGCAGTGGTGCTCCCTTACCGGCTTACTGGGATTGTGAGAAACGCACAGCATCGGGGCCATGCTGTTTTGGCCTGATGACGACGGTGCCGGCCAGCTTGTCATGCCAGCCTTGCTTCCTGCGGTCAAACGCTACCCAGATAATGCCGATGAACAGCGGCAGCATCGCCACATAATAGCCAAGGTAACGGATAATGAACTGGCCGGTGCTGGGCTTGTTACCGGTCTTGGCGTCAACGATCCGCGCAGCCACCGCCATTTTTCCGGGCGTGGCTTGTTTGATGAGCCAGAACGCGAAGACAGCGATGACAGGCAGAATCCATTCCACCAGCAATCCGACCGAGCCCTTGATCAGCCGCATGTCTTCCCAATAGGCTGTGCCGTCATAAAAAATCATCATTAAAGGGATGACGATCAGCAAGAGCAGCATCGAATCTATGAGTGCCGCGCCGACACGCGCCCAAAAGCCAACGTATTCCAGTTCCGTTAATTCCATCGCCAATCTCCCCCGGTGAAAGTTTTACACTTCTAACAGCGCCCGTGTGGCGCTATTTTTCCATAAGCTTAACAGTCGTTCGTTCCGTGCTTCTGGCCGCGCTTGCTGGCCATACCGGTCGAACGATAAAGCTACGTCGTCTCTGCCTTTTCGCCGCGTCTTAGCCACGTGTCGTGGCAGCGGAAAAGAAACGATAGGTATTGCGCTGCCCACTCTTCGCTGCATACATCGCGGCATCGGCGCGATTGAGCAGCGTGTCCGGTGTGATGGCGTCGTCGGGATAGAGCGCAATACCGATACTTACGCCGATACACTGTTCGTCACGACCCAACTGTATGGGACGCGCCAGCTCATCGATGATTTTCTGTGCCACGTGGCTCGCATCGGCAGGATGGCTCACTTGCTCGAGAACGACAACGAACTCGTCGCCGCCGAAACGCGCCACCGAGTCGCTGCCGCGCACGCATTCTCCCAGCCGTTTCGCTACTGCGCGCAGCAACTCGTCACCGGCTTCGTGACCGAGGCGGTCGTTGATTGCCTTGAAACCGTCGAGATCAAGGAAAAGCAAGGCAAACATCTGATTCTTACGGTCGGCATGCTGGATGGATTGCGCGAGTCGGTCATGCAGAAGAATACGATTCGGCAGGCCGGTGAGGGCGTCGTGATGGGCCAGGTGGGCAAAGCGGGCCTCGGCGTTGTGCCGCTCGGTCACGTCATGAAAACCACACACCCGGCCAACGATTCGCCCGTCGATGTGCTGCGGTTCGCTGTGCACTTCGTAGACCCGGTGATCATCCATTTCAAGCACATATTTTATTGCACCGCTGGTCCCCATCTCTGCGAGAAACCTCCGCTCGAAGTCGGCCGGCAGCATAACCCGAGCGGCCATGTTTTGCAGAAGGATGGCGGGCGCCAGATTTTCCACATCGGCTCGGTCCAGGCCCCACATGGAGAGAAACTTCAGGTTATGCATGAGGGGCCGGCCGGCCTTGTCAAAGTAGGCGATTGCTTCGCCGGACGCTTCCAGCGCTGCTTCCAGCAGCGATTGTGATTCGAGCAGACGCTGGCCGGCGGCTTCGGCCGCGCTCTTGCTTGCGTTCAGGTGATTGATCAATTCGAGATTGTCGTAGCGAAGCGTGAGAGTTTCACGGATCAGTCGATGAAGGCGCAGCATATAAAGCGTGAGCACGACGCAGAACATGCCGACCCCTACAGCCGTCCAACCGCCCAAACTGGCCGCTTGCGTAGCGTTGACAACGACCATCGGCGCCATGATCGGCAGGCTGACAGCCAGGAAGGCTGTCTTCAATGGCGAGAAGGAAAACACCATGGTCGAAATCAGCATGCAGTAGGCGAATGTCAGCAACAGCTGATAATCCGGATCTGCCGGAAATAGCCAGATGAAGCCCAATCCCCAGTAGCAACCAGCGAGGAAGGTGCCCGCCAAGTACGGTCGCGCCCAGCGTTTTGGGTCGCCGATGCTGTTGCCACGACGATAGCGAAGCTGCTGCCCGGCACGCCAGAACGAAACGACGCACACTAGTGCCAGCCACAGCAACGCGCGCCTCTGTTCGATGACTTCCCACAGCAGAAGGACCATCAGTGCGGCGCCGATCACCGCCGCCGCGATGGCGCCCAAGCCCTGATCGTAGAGCAGACGTACCTGCTCAAGATAGACAGCATCTGAAATCCTAGTTGCCGTGCTGTCGGGATACGTTCGAGGAGCGTTCTTCATTAACTGGATGCCTTACATATTGCAGAATCTTAATTATTTTATGTAATGTTCGAAGCAATAAAAAGACATGAGAATTTTGATCGCCTACCCTTGAATTTTGTGTTCCCGCATGTCCAAGTTGTGGCAGCATGGCCTTCCTGATCATCAACTTTCGGTCAGTCAATCAGGCAGGTAGATACTATTGGTAGTTTGCGCGTAAAATTTCCTATTTGCAACAAAAAGGCAGCATCTTTATTATCAGGTGGTGAGAATTGTAGTTTGGTCCCAATACTTTTCACTCAGCTAAAGATCCGTCTTCCCTCGTTTCTTGCAAGCAGAGGGCAAATGCACCAGGTCTACTATTGCGACAACATAAGATTGTTGGCGCTGAACCAGCCTGATAAGTTGGTGAACTTTTATGCCATATCACGCAACAGGCACCAGCCAGCCGCGATAGCGCACGATGAGCCCGGTCAGCGCATGGCTGATCTCGACATTGAAACAGAAACGGCCGTCAGTGACGGTCTCATAGGAATCGCCGCCGGGCGCCCATGAGCGGGGCAGCGGTATGCCTAGAAAATACCAGTGCCGCACCACCAAGCTCAAGCGGTTATCACTAAGCACCAAGGCCATGGCAAACGTAAACGGGCCGAAGCGTTCTGCCAGCAATCTTTCCGAGCGTCCCCGTCCTTCCGACTGCCAGCTTGAAAATGACTTGCCGCCAAAATTGCGTTGCCAACATTCGCTGCCGGCCTTGGCTTGAAACAAGACTTGAATCGGTATGTCTTTGCCTTGTGCAGGAAAGTTGAACATCCACCCAACAATCCGGGACAAGACGCTGCTGCCGCGCTCGACCACCGCAACGCCCGCGGCCTTTAACGCTTGCGTGCTGTCATGCATCAGTTGTAATGGCGCAGGCAGCGCGCTCCAGGCATCACCAAGTAATCTTTGATACAGCGGCAATGGGCTGGTGAGCGTGGCCGGTTCGCGGCAGCCGGTATGGATGTTTTTGTTGCGGAACAGCGCCGCATAGTCGGCCAGTTCCAGTTCCTGCATGGCAGCTCTGGCGCCCGGCACGGGGGGAAGCCCTGTCAGGCAGCGGCGAACAATCGCCTCAACCGCCATCGAAGGAATAAAAGGTCCATCGGCGCCTTCGGCCAGCAAATGCCAGGACCGCTCAATCAGTTTGTCGTCGCTGTCGTGCCCTGCGATTGCAACGAACATGCCGCCACGATGCTCGCCCCAGCGCACCCGGTTGGTGACGAAATGAAAAATCGACGCAAACGGCAGCAATGACGGCAGCACGCGCAGCCGCACCAGCCAGGCCAGGCTATTCAACATGCGGTGCAGGATGGCAGGCGCCGGGCCGGCGCCGATCCAGATCGCATCAAGCTGCGGCAACAAGCCGGGCAGCAAGCCGAGATCCGGCACGTCGACCAATGAAAAGCGGATATTTCCAAGCGGCAGACGACCGGGCGGCGCGATCGTATAGCGCATCGATTCAGTCAATGCATGGCCATGCGCCGGCTGGCCGTTGCGCACCAGTGCCACGCGCTTGCCGGCATAACTGGCGATCGCGCGAATCACATTCGGCCCGACGCCGGCATACGGCGACGGTGCAATGCCGCCGGTGACCTTGGTAATCCGCGCGAACCCGCCTGACAGGTGGCGGATGACGGCGGCGGTTAGCACCGGAAAACTGCTGACGCCGGCCAGAATAAAGATATTCCTGGCACGGGCCACTTCGTCGAACTGGCCGATGCCCTTCACAAAACCGGAGCCATCGGCCAAGTCCATGTAATGCGTGCCGGTGGCAAGACAGGCTTTCACGACCCGATAGGGATCGTCGCCATAATCCTGGAATGGCCCGGTCGCATCGACCACCAGCGCCGGCCGGCAATCCCGGATCTGCTGCTCGACATCGCCGTCACGGTCGAAACGCAAAGCGATGCGAGTAGCGCCAGGCGGCAGGTCGGCGCAGAAATCCTGCGCTTTCTGCGCCGACCGCCCGGCAATCATCAGCGTCAGCCTCTTCTCATCGACCAGCAGTTGCGCGAGCCGGCCGCCAAAGGTGCCATAGCCGCCCAAAATCAGGATTTTCATATTGTTCTTTCTTATCCCAGAAAACGATCCCGGTAGTGCGGCGGCGGCAGATAGCAGCTGTCGCGTCGCCCGGCAATGCGCATCCTGTTGCGCGCAATGAATTCGTAGCCGGCATCCCGCAGGCGCAGCGGAATCAGGCGCAAGACAGCGGCCAGCGACCATGGCAACCCCAGGCCCTCGGCCATCATGATCGAGCCCTCGGACTTGAACCAGGCCACGCCATCGACGATCAGCATGTTGGTGGCATAGTTTTCCGGATCAAGGCCGTAATGTTCATAAAGCGCATGGCCGAGCGGCGATTGGGCCGCCAGCAAACGATAACGCCCAGCACGATCCCACCGCAGCATGAACTTGGCCCATCCCGAACAGAACGCGCAATGTCCGTCAAACACCACCACAGGCCGGTCGTCCGGGAAGTTTGGTACGCGCGGGTCTTGCCGATAGCTGTAGGCGGTGGACATGGCTGCTGGCTTGCGCATTCGCGCTAAACCCGTCCGGAAAACAGCGCAACAGCACCTCGCATCTCGACGCGCACGTCTTTCAAGTGCTGTTCCAGCGCCAGTACTAGGCCAATATGAACGTCTTCTTGATTGCAAAGAATTTGCCGCGCATTGAAAAAACGCAGGAAGACACTGGCAAGCGGATTGGTCTGGATGCCGCCACCCAAGACGGTCGAGCCGAAAATGACGCCGCCCGGGTTCAGCAAGGCCTTCAAGTGGGCAAACACGATGCCTTTTTCCGGGAAGGCGCCAGGCAGGCAATGCAGCACGTAGTTCAAGCCAATGGAATCGAAGCGGGGTGCATTGAGTTCGATCGGGTCCAGCACACTGGCCTGGTAGATTTCTGGCGTATGGCGGGCAATGCGCGTAGCGGTGCGCTCCAGGCAATTCGCATTCAGATCCAGCAACCCCACCCTGGGCCGGCTGACCGGAAAAACACTGTGGTCCAGAAAATAACCGGTGCCGACACCCACTTCGAGGTGATTGCCGGTCAGGTGCTGCTGATAAAACGCCAACACGTCTTCGTTAGGGCAGCGCCAGACATAACGACATGTCATCTTCAGCACAAACCAGTCATAAAACGCCAGCGCGTTTTTCGTGAAAGCCGCCTGCCCCAGATTCTTCTGTTCGATAGCCATTGCCATGATCTCCCCCTGGTAAGTTTTATTCTGAATACCCTTGCGCATTGCACGCGCCATCTACCATCGGCCCCTGGCGCGATTGCGCTTGTAAAGGATGCGTGCAAAACCGTTATAGGCAAATTGGCCCAACTGGCGGATCACGGGAAGCAGCAGCAGTTTTCCCAGCCACTGTTGCCCGCGGGTCTTTTGCAGCAGCACCGCAAAGGCATCGGTGCCGACTTGCAGCGCGCCATCGGCATTTTTCACATGCAGCCGTTCCCTGACGGTTTCCAGATCGATGCCAAGCTCGTCGGCCAATTCCGGGTGTGCGTGCACGTCGAGCCATTCGACTTGCGCAACGGCCTGCGCATCCATCCGGCATTGTTGATCCCGGATGCCGGCGTCGCATACCGGACAGGCGCTGTTGTAGTAGACCTTGATTTTTTCCATGGCAAAACCCTTCTTGACGGGGATGCGGCTAGGTTTTCTTTTGCTGCTTGTGCAGTGCGCGTGACTCGCGCTTCAAGGGCCGGCCGACCGGGCATACCTCGAAGGCAAAGCCGGTCAGCGTATTGACCAGGTTGTCGCGATTGAGCCGATACAGTACGCGCTGGCCCTGGCGCTCGCTGGTGACCAGACCGGCATTTTCCAGCACCGACAGATGGCGGGAAATGGCCGGCGCACTCATGGCAAAGCGCGCCGTCAGGTCGGAGGTGGTCAGTTCCGCCTCTGACAGATAGGCCAGAATTTCCCGGCGCGGGCGGGATGCCAGGGCTTCGAATATCTTGTCGAGCTGCATGAGATCATTTAAACATTAACGAATTAGTTAAACATTAAATGATGAGAAGGAGGCTGTCAAGGGGTGACAGCGCTCGGAACGGATGCCGTAACAGTAGTCAATGACGAGCATGCGAATGATTAATTTGGGATCAATCGAGGGGTGATCGGTGTGGCTATAAAGCCCGCCATATGCTGTCGGAATTCGCTGAGAACAAGGAAGTGATCCACGGCACGTAAAAGATAATCTTCGGGAAGGTACTCATCGAGATTTACGAAAATAAAATACTGTCTTTTCGTTGCTTGGGGGTCATCATGGCAAGCTTCTGTCAAAAAACCAATATCTTTACCATTGGAATGAATTCGCCTTATCTTGAAGCGACTATTTTCATAGAGCCGGCAAAAAGCAGACATTCAAATTCTGGATGCCGAAGCCCATGATGTGTACCCATAAAGGTGTAGACTGATAAAAGTAAAAAGCTTCTTGATTTTCATCACATAAGGTTTTTTTCTGGCGTTCACTATTTAATGTTTGGTCTAATTTTTAAGAAAGTTTCTGAATGCTCTCCACTAAACTTTCTGAGTTAAAGAAGAGCGCAGAGTCGATTGCGATCGAGATCGCACCTTTGGCTGGGCAAGTGGACCGCGATTGCACCTGGCCAGCGCACGCAATGAAGGCACTTGCCGCCGCCGGGCTTCTAAGCCTGCAGGTACCCGAATCATTGGGTGGACATGGGCAGGGTTTGTTAGCGCTCAGTGTATTGACTGAAACAATCGGTAAGGCCTGTCCGTCGTCCGCTCTATGTTTTGGCATGCATTGTGTCGGCACTGCCGTGATCGCGGCCAAAGCAACTAATTTTCAAACGGATCACTTTCTCCGCAAAATAGCGCGCGGCGAGCACATCACAACCTTGGCTCTTTCGGAAGCCGGGACCGGGGCGAATTTTTATCTGTCGGACACCACGCTTACGCCAGATGGTGACCATTTTCTCGTCAATGGAACAAAGCAGTTCGTAACAAATGGCGGCCATGCGGATTCTTATGTTATTTCAGCGGCAAATCCTCATGCAAATGAAGGCGGCGACTTTAGCTGCCTCATCGTGGAGCGGGATACGCCATGCATGGAATGGCTGGAAGCGTGGCATGGCTTCGGCATGCGTGGCAATTCTTCGCGCGGTTTGCGTTTAGACGATGCCAAGATTTCCCGGCAAAATTTGCTCGGCGAAGAAGGGGATCAAGTCTGGTATGTCTTTGAAGTTATTGCGCCGTATTTCTTAATGGCGATGGCGGGAACCTATTTAGGCATTGCACAATCTGCACTTGATGCCGCCGGTGAGCATTTGCGTACCCGACGATATAGTCATACAGGGGAATCCCTGCGTCACATCGATTTGCTGCAACTTAAATATGCGGACATGTGGATCGCTGTCGAGAAAACCAGGAATCTCATCTACGAAGCGGCGCAGCGTGGGGATCGGGGTGATCCGGAAGCCTTACCTTTTATTCTGTCTTGCAAAGCCGATGCAGCTGAGACGGCTGTTTCGGCCGCCAATGAAGCGATGACGCTCTGCGGTGGCAGTGCATATAGAGAAAATAGCCGAATCAGCCAGATGCTACGGGACGCTAGAGCTGGGCATGTCATGGCTCCCACTACCGACATGCTGAAAACTTGGGCTGGTAGAGCCTTATTAGGCCTTCCATTGCTCTAAGGCAAGACGTGAATTACAAGCTTGTTTTAATCATTGTTCCACATACCGCGCAGGACATAGCCGAAAGTCAGGCCATCGCACACCATATTCGTGCCAGTGGCTTGGAGGTCGCTTGTCAAGAAGATATAAACGCTGTGGAACGACTTAAAGATTTAGCTAGTTCTGGTCAAGAGCCTGCAGTAGTCATCATCGGGCCAGGTATTTCCCATGCCGTTACAGTCGCGCGTAGCGTGCGGGCGGTTTGGCCAACGGGCCAAATGCTATTTATGCCGGGCCATGTTTTGTTCGGAAAGGTGCAACAGGATTTGCGCCATGCTCCGATGATCGGCCCCAACTGGTCGCTGCTTGAGCTGGAAGATCCAAGCTTCGTTCAGAGAGTCCAACGTGCTGTCAATTCGAGTCTGCAGCGTGTGCGGCTGCGCACAACATTGGATAAAGCGAACATCAGATTAAACGCCCCAAAGCCGCTCGACAGTCTCGAATACCGGCGCTCGGTGATCTCAGAGCATTATTTGGCAAGTCTGCTTCAGCAGTCGCTGGAAGCCATCGTTTCGCTGGATCCTCGCAATACGGTCCTTTACTGGAGCACCGGTGCAGAGCGCATGTTCAGCTTAAGTGCGGCGACAGCGCAAACCCAGCCAGTAAGCAATCTACCATTTTGGTCCGCGACGCTCGATCCTTATTTGGCGCAAATTCATGCTGGAACCCGGTCTGTTAAGACAGACGTGAAATGCTTACTTGCAGAGCGTGAGGTTTATTTAGAAGTTTCGTTTTCAAGGGTACATGACGAAAACAACGGATTCATAGGTATTTCCATTGTCGTTCGAGACGTTTCAGAACAACAAAAAATGCTGGAAATGGAGCGCACCGCAAGGCAAGATGCGGAACGCATGAGCCGACTGAAGGACGAGTTCCTGGCGCTTCTCTCGCATGAATTACGAACACCGTTGAGTGCGGTAATTGGCCGAACTCAACTCTTGAAAATGCAGCATCGAACCGCTCCAGACCTGTTATCTTCCTTGACTGTTATCGAACGCAATGCCCAGCTTCAAGCCAAGTTGATTGAGGATCTGCTGGACGTTTCCTCGATCATTACCGGCAAATTGCAGCTGGATATGCAACCAGTCTCGATTGCAAAAATAATTTTCGCAGCAATCGAGTCGGTAAAACATTTAGCGGAAAACAAAAAAATCTGGCTCATAGAGCCGCTGCATGTTTCTGACAAAATTATCCACGGCGATCCATATAGATTGCAACAGATTTTGTACAATCTGCTTACTAATGCGATCAAGTTCACCCCGGAAGGCGGGCAGGTTCAAGTAGATACCACAGTTATTGAAGCCAATTTCGACATTACGGTGCAGGACAATGGCTGTGGAATCAGTCCAGACTTCCTGCCACTGGTATTCGAGAGATTTGGACAAGAAGACGCGACAATCACCCGCCGACATGGTGGTTTAGGATTAGGTTTGTCGATTGTAAAACAGCTTGTTGATCTGCACGGTGGTGTGATTCGCGCTACCAGTCCCGGGCGAGATCTTGGTGCGCGTTTTACCGTTTCGTTCCCCATTCTTACTTCGTCAGGTGAGACCGAAAAGCCTTTGATTCCCTCTAGGGAAAGCAGGCCGGATAATTCCGGCGTATTGCGCAACTGCCGTATTCTAGTTGTTGAGGATGTTCCTGATGCGCGATCCCTTGTAATCGACGTTCTTCAGGCGCATGGCGCCGAGGTGATTGCTGTTGAATCCGCCGTAGCAGCATTGCGTGCATTAGATAATGCGATACCCGACATATTGATCAGCGATATAGGTATGCCCGAAATGGACGGGTATGAATTAATCAAGAAAATCCGTTCGCGAGGGCTGACAAAAGATAAGTTGCCAGCCATTGCGCTAACCGCTTTCGCAAGCTCCGCAGACCGCGCAAGGGCGCTTGTTGCAGGATTTCAGACGCATGTCGCGAAACCGTTAATCGTTTCAGATCTCGTGTCCGCAGTCTCTCGTCTTATCCATGGTGTCGAACAGTCGAATATCAATTAGCGGCGCTATGTGATGACCCAACATAACAGTGTCTGCTTTATGGTTACGCTGAACTACCCTCTGATTTTTGACTGATCGGCGGCACAAGGCACCGCTTAGGGTAAATCGGACGAGTTCATTCCATTATTTTCCGCCCTTTCGGGCCTTTTCCGGGCAGTTCGACTTAGAGCGTCTAACAAAATGATTTTTTCAAAGTATGCCAGCATATGAGGGCACATCCAAGCCGAAGGAGCGCCTCATGCATCGAAGGCAGCCGCTCATAACGCATGCGCAGTCGTCGAAACT
>JAKFFK010000126.1:0-4551 GCA_036675285.1 Paucimonas sp.
CGGGCGGGCGCAAGGTCGATGCATGGTTCAAGGCGCTGAAGGTGGCCGAGGTGAATTTTCCGGAGGAAGCGGCGTTTCGCAATATCAATACCCTGGAAGAACTGCGACAATATGAAACGAAATGACGCTGCGTCACAACTGCCTGCACGAACCAGGAGAAGATAAAAAGATGCCGCATTCCAGCCTGTCTGACTTAGTCAGCTGCCTGTCCGCCTATGACCCGGAAGCCTTGACGGTGGACCAAGCGCAGCACATCGTGCAGCAATTCGTGGCGCCGCTGCAGGCAGTTGAAAAAATTGCGCTGCGCAGCGCGCTCGGGCGGGTGCTGGCTGAAGAGATCATGTCGCCAATCAATGTGCCGGCACATGACAATTCAGCGATGGATGGTTACGCACTGCGCGGCGCCGATCTTGATCCGGCCCGGCCAGTACGTCTGCAGCTTGTCGGCACGGCATTGGCCGGCGCCGGTTATGCAGTCGGCGTGGAAGCCGGCTGCTGCGTGCGTATCATGACCGGTGCGCCAATGCCGGGAGGGTGCGATACGGTGGTGCCGCAGGAATTCGTGCAATCCTTCACGGCTACGGCAATCACGCTGCCCGCCGGCGCAGTGAAAGCCGGCGATAACCGCCGCTTGCAGGGCGAGGATTTGCAGGCCGGTACCCCGGCCTTGTTGCGCGGCAGGGTCTTGCGGCCGGCCGACCTGGGCTTGATTGCATCGCTTGGCATTGCCGAAGTGCCGGTGCAGCGCCGGCTGCGGGTGGCGTTTTTTTCCACCGGCGATGAACTGCGCTCGCTCGGCGAGCCGCTCGATCCGGGCTGTATCTATGACAGCAACCGGTATACGCTATACGGGATGCTGACGCGCCTCGGCTGCGAAATTCTGGATATGGGCGTGGTCAAGGATGATCCGGCCATGCTGGAAGCGGCGTTTCGTTCCGCCTGTGAAAATGCCGATGTGGTGCTGACCTCCGGCGGCGTCTCGGTCGGGGAAGCCGATTACACTCGGACCATCATGGCGCAGCTGGGCGAGGTGCTGTTCTGGAAAATCGCGATGCGGCCGGGCCGCCCGATGGCTTTTGGCAAAATTTCTTCCGGCGGCAAAAGCGCCTATCTATTCGGCTTGCCGGGTAATCCAGTCGCCGTCATGGTGACCTTTTATTTCTTTGCGCGCTCGGCTTTGCTGCACATGATGGGCGCCGATAGCCAGCCGCTGCCCTTGCTTCGGGTAATGTCGCAATCGGCTATCCGGAAAAAGCCGGGACGCACCGAATATCAGCGCGGCATCGTGTCGCTGAACCAGCTAGGACACCAGGAAGTGCGCATTACCGGTTCGCAAGGTTCTGGCATTTTGCGATCCATGTCAGAAGCTAACTGCATGGTGATATTGCCGCATGATCAGGATAGCGTGAAAGCCGGCGAATTGGTCGATGTGCTGCTGTTCGAAGGCTTGATTTAGCGCCGGTTTGCGACAGCGAACGAGATGGGTCAAACGACCGCCTGAGGCACAACCGTAACAAACGTCTGCTTCGAATTACGCGGGTTTGCTGTGCGCCAATCTATCGTGGTTCACAACAATTGCATGCATCGAAGGGTGGGCGCGCACACTTAAAAGCCTGCAAGGTGGCTTAATGACCTATCCTTGCGAGCTGTGTCGGTGTATCTGGTGCCCCCATGATCCTGGCTGCGTCCAGCGCGGATAAGCCGTTGGCATCTCGGGCATCGATATTGGCGCCACGGGCTAGCAACAGGTCAACGATTGCGGTACGGTTGAACATGGCGGCCAGCATCAAGGCGGTTTTTCTGCCAGGGGCGGCGCCTTCCACATTGGCGCCATGATTCAGCAACAATTCAACCATCCTGAGATCGCCCTTGTAGGCTGCGCCAGCGATCGGGGTTTGTCCATGGTCGTTGTACATTTCGGGATCGGCACCGTGTTGCAGCAGCAATTTGGCAGTGTCTACATGGCCGTGATAACTTGCCAGCATCAACAAGTTGTCACCCTTCTGGTTGCAAAGGTTGGCCGGGAGTCCCTGGTCCAGTAAGGGGCCCAGCCTTGCTGCATCGCCACTTCGGACGAACTCGAATATCCTTTGCGCAAACTCCAGGGTTTCCTGATCCAGTACCTTGGTGGATGGCTGTGGCACTTGGTTCGTAGTGTCTTGCATGATGTGCCCCATAGTCGATGCTATTCATATGGCCCGCGACCGCCTCGGGTACGGGCGGCCACAGGTATGGAAATAAATCATCCAGCACCCGGCGATGCATCATTTCCTGTTGTGCATTGCCGTCTTGCCTCAGATTATTTCGCGCCGGCAGTTTCCTGATTGGCGTGTTCTTCCTTCTGACCGCTGGTATAAGTCGGCGCCGAACGCTGTTGATGCGGTGCCGGTTTTCCGGGTAAGGGCGGTAGAGCCTTGGCTTTCTCAATGTCGATGCCGGCGGTTTGGGCAACGCGGCGGCCATAGTCCTGATCGCAATGCCACAGATGCCACACCATGCGCAGTTGGATCGGTTCCGGACATTGCTTCAGGTCGCCACCGATATTGTTGATTAGATCGTCGCGTTCCCAGTCCTGAAAGCTGCGATAGCGGTCACCAGCTTGCTTGTAATCGTCGATGGTGCGCGTGGTTTCATAGCGTCCCAAATGGCCTTCCACCCATTGATGGTGGTCCTTGTTGGCCGACTTGGGCGCTTCCTGCAAACCACCCAGTCCGCTGGGTTCATAGTTGATATGCTTGTTTTCGCTACCATCAACATAATAGGTCATCTGACCATCGCGCTGATTGGTATGGGCGCGCGCCTTTTCCTGCGGCGCATTGATTGGTAACTGCAGGTAATTCGGCCCAACCCGATAGCGTTGCGTATCTGAATACGACAGCGTGCGTCCCTGTAGCATCTTGTCGTCCGAAAAGTCGATGCCGTCAACCAGTACGCCGGTGCCGAAGGCCGCCTGTTCTGTCTCGGCAAAGAAATTATCCGGATTCCGGTCAAGCACCATGCGGCCGACCGGCAGTAACGGGAACTGGTCTTCAGGCCAGCGTTTGGTGTCGTCGAGCGGATCAAAGTCGAGTTCTGGATGCTCGCCGTCTGACATGATTTGCACACAAAACTCCCATTCGGGAAAGTCGCCGCGCTCGATCGCTTCGTACAGATCCTTGGTGGCATGGCCGATATCTTGTGCCTGGATTTCGGCGGCCTGTGCGCTGGTCAGGTTGCGCACACCTTGCTTAGGTTGCCAATGGAACTTGACCAGGTGCGCCACACCCTGGTCGTTGACTAGTTTGTAGGTATTGACGCCGGAGCCTTCCATTTCACGATAGTTGGCCGGTATACCCCATGGACTCTTGACCCAAGTCACCATGTGCAGCGATTCCGGCGATTGCGAAACGAAATCGTAGAAACGCCATGGCTCCTGGCGATTGCTGACCGGATCCGGCTTGAAGGCATGGATCATGTCGGGAAACTTGATTGCATCGCGAATGAAAAAAACTTTCAGGTTATTGCCAACCAGATCCCAATTGCCGTCGATGGTTTTCAACTTGACCGCAAAGCCGCGCGGGTCGCGCGCAGTTTCAGGCGAATCTTTGGAGCCGATCACGGTCGAGAAGCGGATGAAAACCGGTGTGCGTACACCGGTTTGGTTCAAGACTTTGGCACGGGTGTATTTCCCGGCAGGCTCGTTGCCGACCTTGCCATACGCTTCGAAATAACCGTGGGCGCCGGTGCCGCGCGCATGGACAACGCGTTCAGGAATGCGTTCGCGGTCGAAGTGCGTGATCTTTTCAATGAACTGGTAATTTTCCAGTGTGGCCGGGCCGCGTTCACCAACTGAACGCAACGATTGATTGTCTCTGACCGGATGTCCCTGTCGGGTGGTAAGGGTGGGGCGCTTGTCACTCATGGCATGCCTTTCAGTTGCAATAGCAATTCAGCTTGGATAGAGGATAAAGATAATAGAAGTTTTGTATGGCGTTTGAAATTTGATCGTTTTTATATCTCCCATAGCTTTTTACATTGCAACACTCCTGGTGTACTGCGCCCTGACAGTATAGAGGACGCTTTGCTGCGACGGTTCCCATCCGCCGAGTCGAGACTTCGTGGCTGCCACTGTCGAGTCCTGTGGCTGGCACCAGCAGTGTTTTCTGCCGTACTGGCTTTATCTGTTGTGGTTTCGGCTGTCTTACCGCCATCTTTTCATTCAAGGTTTGATCCAGGTCGAATTCGAGTGCAGCATTGCCTGCCAATCACAGGTATTTGCGCCTAGACTTTCAAGCGGGCCTTGGAGAGACGGCGGAGCCAGGATGCAAGCACATAACGCAGAAGACATCATTGAAGCAATGTCTCAGAGCATCGCTGTACCTATGCCTTTATCGCAGGAAGATCAGGCGCGCGCCGACTTGTATGCCCTGACCGCCCGTCTGCTGATGGCAGCACCGGACGATGCATTGCTGGCCGATCTGGCTGCAGCCGATTCAATCGCTTGCCAGCAAACCGACCATCCACTCGATATCGCATGGGAAAAGCTGATCTTGACGGCCAGCATTCTGGATC
>JAKFFK010000203.1:0-4546 GCA_036675285.1 Paucimonas sp.
TATGTCGGCCAGAATTTCGGCATGATTACCAATATCAGTGAAACTGAAGTGGAATTAAAAGAAATTGTCCAAGATGCGTCCGGCGAATGGGTCGAACGTCAAGCCAAGTTAGAGTTGCAGGAGACCAAAAAATGATTGCGTTTAAAAACCAATGTAAGAATGCGGACGCAATGACGCGTAAGGCATGGCAAATTTTGACTGTGGCACTTCTTGGAAGCGTTTGCACATTTGCAAGCGCGCAGGAAAATGCGATTGAGTCGATCACGGCAAATCAGCAGGGCAGTAACGTGATCGTCAAGGTGGCGCTCAAAAATCCGGTCATCAAGCCGCCGATAGGTTTCACGATTACCAACCCGGCCCGCATTGCACTGGATTTTCCGGCAACGACCAATGGCACCGGAAGCAATACGCAAAATATCAACCTGGGCGACGTGCGCAATGTGAATGTGGTGCAGGCAGGTGAGCGTTCGCGGCTGGTGTTTAATCTGTCGCGTCCATTGAATTATGCCACTGCAATTGAAGGCAATGCCGTGGTGGTAACGATCGATGCCTCGGGCGGCGTCGCTACCGCGGTCAATTCTACGGGCCTGCCGGTTTCTACCGCCGCCGCAAGCACCGACAAGCCGGCCCTGCGCGATATCGATTTCCGCCGCGGCGCAACTGGCGAAGGTCGGGTGGTCGTCAACTTGCCGAATAATCAGGTTGGCGTGGATGTGCGTCAGCAAGGGCAATCCATCATTGTCGATTTTTCCAAAACTGCCCTGCCAGAAGTTTTGCGCAGGCGCCTGGATGTAACCGATTTTGGCACGCCGGTACAAACCGTTACCACGACACGGCAAGGCGACAATGTGCACATGGTGATCGAGCCAAAAGGCTTGTGGGAACATAGCGCCTATCAAAGCGATTCCCAACTGGTGATTGAAGTAAAACCGGTTAAGGAAGAGCCGAACAAGCTCACGCAAGGTACGCAGGGCTATCGCGGCGAACGCTTATCCCTGAATTTCCAGAATGTGGAAGTGCGCGCGGTGCTGCAAGTGATTGCAGACTTTACCGGCTTGAATATTATTACCAGTGATACGGTCAGCGGCAATTTGACGCTTCGTCTTAAAGATGTTCCCTGGGATCAGGCGCTAGATATTGTGATGCAGGCAAAAGGCCTGGACATGCGCAAGAATGGATCCGTGTTATGGATTGCACCGAAAGATGAATTGCTGACCAAAGAAAAACTGGAGCTGGAACAAAGGGCGCAAATTTCCGAGCTGGAACCCGTGAAAACAGAAATTTTCCAATTAAATTATCAAAAAGCCGAGTCATTTAAGCAGGTTTTTGCACTGGATGGTGCGGGCGGTGGTAATAACCGTATTTTGTCAAAGCGTGGAAGTGCAGTAATTGATCCGCGTACCAATCAATTGTTTGTAACGGATATTCCGTCAAAGCTGGATGAAGTTCGGAAGTTAGTTCAAAAAACTGATGTCGCGTCCAGGCAAGTGCTAATTGAGGCGCGTATTGTAGAAGCAACTGACACTTTTGGAAGAAACTTGGGTGCAAGACTCGGTTTTCATGATCATTCGGCTTTAGCTGGCGGGCGAGCGGGATGGGGGCTGAATCGGAACAACCGGCTCGCGATTGGCGGCAATATGCTGGGCGTTGGAGAACATACCGGTCAGGCAGAATTGACGGATGGGTCCTATATGCCGAATACGCAATTTGTCGATCTGCCGGCCTCTGGACTTAATGGACGCAATGCCGCAAGTCTTGGCATCAGTATTTTTTCTGCAGCAGCCAATCGCTTCCTGAATCTGGAAATTTCCGCATTGGAAGCAGATGGTAAAGGGAAAATTGTTTCTAGTCCTCGAGTCGTTACTGCGGATCAGTTAAAAGCAACCATTGAACAAGGAACAGAAATTCCTTATCAACAGGCTACGAGTAGTGGAGCAACATCGGTAGCATTCCGGAAAGCTTCTCTTAAGCTTGATGTCACTCCGCAAATTACTCCAGATGGCAATATTATTCTGGACGTTGATGTTAATAAAGATAGCGTTGGGCAAGTTATATCAGGAAATATTACGATTGATACCAAACATGTTAAATCTCAAGTAATGGTAGAAAATGGCGGGACAGTCGTGCTTGGAGGCATTTATACTATGTCGGAAAATAATTCTTCTGAGAAAGTGCCTTTATTAGGCGATATCCCGGTTTTAGGCCATCTTTTCAAGACAACTAACCGATCTACTGAAAAAAGAGAGCTGTTGATCTTTATTACGCCAAAAATTGTTGCTGAACGTCTCTCAGCACGTTAAATAACAATGTTATACCCTACGGCTAAATACCGTAGGGTATAACTGCTTATAGATACCAAATGCATTTTGTTGGCCTAGTTTATATTCACTGGCATGTGTAATACCAGCATGCTTAACTTTATAACTGCCGCTTAAAAGTCAATCCCCCATTTATATAAGACGCAATGGTATATGACCCCTGTTTAGCTGCTTTCATGTTTTGTCTGTGCAAAACATAATAAAAAATTGACTACAACCTCCGGGAATATATTCCTCGTCGGCTTGATGGGAGCAGGCAAGACCACTGTCGGCCGCGCCCTGGCAAAAAAACTCGACAAGCAATTCATCGATTCCGATCATGAAATCGAGCTGCGCACCGGCGCCTCGATTCCTTTGATTTTTGAAATTGAAGGTGAGGAAGGCTTTCGCCAGCGCGAAGCGGAAGTGATCCGAGATCTGACGGCGCGGCAAGACATCGTGCTGGCCACCGGCGGCGGTGCCATTCTGCGGCAGGAAAACCGGGAATGCCTGAGGTCGCGCGGCGTGGTCATTTACTTGCGTGCCAGCGTCAGCAGTATCTTGCAGCGCACCGCGCACGACAAGAACCGGCCACTGCTGCAAACCCCCGATCCTCGCAAGCGCATCGAAGAGCTGGCCCGGGCACGTGAGCCTTTGTATTGCGAAGTGGCCGATTTCATCATTGAAACCGGCCGACCTAACGTACAATTACTGGTGCAAACGATATTAACGCAGCTCGAACAGCACGGTGGGCCGGATAAGGATCTCGCCGACCCGAGCATTTGACTTGCCCGCAACCGGTAGAGTAATCCATGTCTATTCCATCTTTTGCCCGAATCGACCTGCAAGTCGATTTGGGCGAGCGTACTTACCCGATCGCCATCGGTCAATCCCTATTGTCCGATACTGAACTGGTGTCCCGCCATGTCGCCGGCCAGCGCGTGGCGATCGTGACCAACACCATCGTGGCACCACTGTATCTGGAGCAGCTTGCCGCATCCTTGCAAGCCGCCGGCAAGCAGGTGACGCCTATCGTGCTGCCGGATGGTGAAGAAGAAAAAAATTGGGAAAACCTGATGCGCATTTTCGATGTCTTGCTGCGCGAAAAATGCGATCGCAAGACCACGCTGTTTGCATTGGGCGGTGGCGTCATCGGCGACATGACTGGATTTGCCGCCGCGACATATATGCGCGGCGTACCCTTCATCCAGGTGCCGACCACTTTGCTGGCGCAGGTAGATTCATCGGTCGGCGGCAAGACCGGCATCAATCATCCGCTCGGCAAAAACATGATCGGTGCCTTTTATCAGCCGCAGGCGGTCATCGCCGATACCGCTACCTTGCTGAGCTTGCCGGCGCGCCAGTTGTCCGCCGGCTTGGCCGAAGTGATCAAGCACGGCGCCATCATCGATGCAGCCTTTTTCGATTGGCTCGAAGCCAATGTCGGCAAACTGCTTGCCAGCGATCCGCAGGCGTTGGCGTATGCCATCCAGCGTTCATGCGAGATCAAGGCGGACGTGGTACGCCAGGATGAGCGTGAAGGCGGCTTGCGCGCGATTCTCAATTTCGGACATACCTTTGGCCATGCCATCGAGGCCGGGCTGGGCTATGGCGAATGGCTGCATGGCGAGGCGGTCGGTTGTGGCATGGTGATGGCGGCGGACTTGTCGCATCGCCTGGGCTATATCGATACCGAGGCCAAGCAGCGCATTGCTGCCCTGGTGCGGGCGGCCGGCTTGCCGACCATCGCGCCCGATCTGGGCATTTCACGCTGGCTCGAATTGATGCAGGTGGATAAGAAAAATGAGGCCGGCCAGATCAAGTTTATCCTGTTAAAGCCGCTGGGCGCATCGGTCATTACGACAGTACCTGCGGAAACGCTGGCACAGACATTGAACGCCTGCGTCGCCTGACATGAACCTGGAAGCTGATCTCGCTCCCTATGCGGCACACTCGGCGGCGTCGCGAGGTCGGCGTTTCAACGAGCCGCCGACCACCTCGCGTACCGAATTTCAGCGCGACCGTGACCGGATCGTCCACTCAACGGCATTTCGCCGACTCGAATACAAGACACAAGTCTTCGTCAATCATGAGGGGGATCTGTTCCGCACGCGCTTGACGCACAGTATCGAGGTGGCGCAGATTGCCCGGTCGATTGCTCGCAACCTGCATTTGAACGAAGACCTGGTGGAGGCGATTTCACTGGCCCACGATCTGGGGCATACGCCATTCGGCCACGCCGGCCAGGA
>JAKFFK010000050.1:0-4539 GCA_036675285.1 Paucimonas sp.
TTGAGTCAAAAATGTAGTAAAAATTAGTTGAGTTTTGTAGTCAACTATTCGCATTTCCACCAGACACGTTATTTTGTTACGAAAATTCAATAACTTTTGTTAATTTCCATGAAAATTGCCATTTTGATGACTATCAGGAATTATCAGGATTGCATCTGCCAGCTTGACTGCTTCCCTTTGTTGGAGGGCGATCAAGTCAAAGTGTTCACGAATTCTGCACGCGGCTTGGGACAGCTCAGTATTCGTCTGACCACATTTGACGCATTGATATTGATTGGTGATCACATGCCTGTTTCCCGGCAATTGATCAATACATTGCCGAATTTGGAAATTCCTGACATGCATCGGCGGGAGCGTGCCCTCGATTGATGCGGCTGCCTCAGCCGAACGCGGAATTGTCGTCAAGGTTTGCGGCAGCGATCCGGTCGCGGCGGCGGAATTGAGTTGGACGCTGATCCTGGCAGCACAGCGCAAAATTGTCGACTATGCCGGGTATTTGCATGCAGGCGCATGGCACGCGTCCGGCCGCCTGCCCGCAACGCCGCCAGGTTGAACTGCACCGGCTTCTGTTGACGGCGCCATCAACAGCAGGATGTCGCCACTTTGTTTACACTGGCGTCAGCTTTCAACATGGAGTAACGATGCGTTCCAGGCTGTGGTCTCTCACGCTGGGTAATTTTGCGATTGGCACCGGCGTGTTGATCATGCCGGGCATGCTAAATGAATTGGCGCTTGGCCTGGCCAGCACGCCGGCGCAAATCGGCATGCTGATATCCGTATTCGCGCTGGTCATCTGCATTACCGGGCCGCTGCTGGCGGGCTGGACCAGCATGCTCGACCGGCGCAGACTGCTGACTGCAGCGCTGGCTTTGTATGCGCTTACCCACTTGCTGTCGGCGTTGGCGCCGAACTATGCCAGCCTGCTTGCCATCCGCATGGTCACTGCGCTTGGCGCCGCCGTCTTCACCGCGCAGGCGGTGGCCACCGCCGGCTTGCTGGTGCCACCACAGGAACGCGGTCGCGCCATCGGCCTGGCTGCGCTTGGCTGGTCGATCGCCAGCGTGGTCGGCATGCCGGCCGGCAGCTATCTGGGCGCCACGTTTGGCTGGCGCGCAACCATGGCGGCTGAAGGTTTGCTGGCGGCGGTATGCGCCGCCTGGCTGTGGCGGCAAATCCCATCGCGGCTGTTTGTCACGCCGATGGATCGCGCCGCCTGGAAAACCCTGTTCGCCAACACGCCCTTGCTGCTGGTGGTGGCGGTCACCGCCTTGCAGGGTGCCGGACAATTTGTCGTGTTTTCTTATCTGGTGCTGGTCTGGAAAGAATCGATCCAGGCGTCGCCGCTGGTCATCAGCGCGCTGTTTGCCTGTTTCGGCGTCGCCGGCATGCTCGGCAACATCCTCGGCGCGCACTTGATGGACCGGCTCGGCACCGCGCGCGTGGCGCTGATGGCGATGGCGGCAGTAGGCATTGCGCTCTTGCTGTGGCCGCTGACCTACCAGTCGCTGGCAGCCACCATTCTGCTGACCCTGCTGTGGGGCCTGGGCTGCTTTGCCATCAATAGCGCGCAGCAGGCGCGCCTGGTCGATCTGGCGCCGGCGCTGGCGTCAGCCTCGGTGGCCATGAATTCATCAGCGATGTATCTCGGCCAGGCGCTCGGCGCTTTTATCGGCGGGCTGATGATTGCAGCGGGCAGCAGCATGCGCCTGTCGATGGTCGGCGCCGGGTTCGTCGGCGTCGCCATCATCATGTCGCAACTCGCCACCGGCATGGCACAGCGTCCAGTCGCAGGTGAGCCAGCATGAAAGTCATCAGTGTCAATTGCGCGTGCGTCGGCCCGCTGTTCATCGAGCAGCACGGCACCATGCCCCGAATTGCCACCGGCATCCATAAAACCCCGGTGCCGGGCAGCGTGCAAGTCAACCGGCTCGGACTGGCCGGCGATGAACAGGCCGACCTGTCGTCACATGGCGGCTTGCACAAGGCGGTGTATGCGTACCCGATCGAGCATTATCCATTCTGGGCGGCGCAGCGGCGGACTGCATTGAAACGCGACTTGCCGTTGCCGTTTGGCTCGATGGGAGAAAACCTGAGCATCGAAGGTTTGCTGGAACAGGATGTCTGGGTCGGCGACCGACTGCAAATCGGCAGCGTCGTGCTGGCAGTCACCGAACCGCGTTCGCCCTGCTTCAAGTTCAATGCCAAAATGGGCTTTTCCCATGCAGTCAAGATGATGGTGCAAAGCGGCTTGAGCGGCTTTTATCTGCGGGTAATTCAAACCGGCACACTGCAGCAGGGTGACCCGATCATACTGAGCGCAGGCACGCGCGCCGTGTCGATTACCAAGATCAATGAGCAGCGCTATCGCGGCCGCCAGCGCGATTTGTTTTGAGCTGCCTGCCACCTCCTGTTCCTTGCACGCGACTGCTTTGACGTGACTGCATTACCCGTTCCACCATTCAGGAACATCGCCATCTATCCAGTGGTCAAATAGGCATTCCAGCTGCCGGTGCATGCAGATTGTCATTTATGGATCCCAAATTATCTGCCGAGCAAGCATTGCCGCCAACCGATGACGTGATCAATCGTTTGCCCGGTATTTATTATGTATTTGATCAAGACGGCCATCTGTTGCGCTGGAATGACAATTTTCTGCAGGCGACTGGTTATAGCCACGATGAAGCAGCGCAGGCGCAAGTCCAGGATTTTTTCGCCAGCGTCCAAGACCAGCCCTTGATTGCCGCAAAAATTCATCAAGCGTTTATCGATGGACACATGCTGACCGAAGTTGCATTGCGCGACCGGCATGGTGAAAGAACGCCGTACCTGCTCAATGCAGTACGCGTGCAAATTGATGGAAAGACTTGCCTGTCCGGTATCGGCATTACCGGATTCCGGCGCTACAAGGAAGCGCTCGGCAGCCAGGCCGGCTTTGATGAACTGACCCAACTGGCCAGCCGGGATTTGTTAAACGACCGCATCCAGCAGGCAATCGCTTACGCCGATCGCAGTCAGACAATGAGCATCGTTGTCGTGATCGATCTGGACAATTTCAAACTGTTCAATGACACGCACGGACACGAGATCGGCGATCAACTCCTGGTTCAGCTTGCCCGGCGCCTGACAAGCTGCGTGCGCAACGGCGACACGGTGGCTCGCCATGGCGGTGATGCATTCGTGCTGGTGTTGTATGACCAGCATGACGACGAAGCGATCGCAGCATGGATCGGCCGGCTGGCTGAGCGCATCGCGCAAGCATTTGTCGTGTCCGGACACGAATTGTTCATCGCCTGCAGCATTGGCATCAGCATGTATCCACGCGATGGCAACGATGTGCCCACACTGTTGCAGCATGCCGGCCTGGCCATGAACCAGGCCAAGGCGGCAGGAGGCAAGCAGTTCCAGTTTTTCATCCCTCGCATGAACCAGCGCATCCGCGAACGCCTGACGCTGCAGGACAAGCTGCGCCGTGCGATCGAGCGCGAGGAATTCCTGCTGTATTACCAGCCGCAGGTCGACCTGGCGAGCGATGAAGTGGTCGGCGCCGAAGCGCTGATCCGCTGGATGGATCCGGAACACGGTCTGCAGCCGCCGGCAAAATTCATGGCGGCGGCCGAGGAATCCGGCCTGATCGTGCCGATCGGCCAGTGGGTGCTGGAGCAGGCCTGCATGCACAACAAACAATTGCAGGATGCCGGCTTTGACGGTCTTTCAGTATCGGTCAATCTGTCTTCGCACCAGTTCTCGCCGAATGCACTGGCGCCATCGATTCAATCCGCGCTCAAGCGCTCCGGCATGGCGCCCGGCTCCCTGAAGCTGGAAGTCAGCGAAAGAATCGTGATGGAGCGCCCAGACGAAGCGGAAGACATGCTGCAGCAATTAAAGCGCATCGGTGTGCACCTGACAATTGACGATTTCGGCTGCGGCTATTCGAGCCTGAATTATTTGCAGCGTTTCCCGGTCGACCAGTTGAAGATCGATCAATCGTTTGTGCAGCGGCTGGCGGACGATGCCAACGATGCAGCCATCACGCAGGCCATCATTGCGCTCGCCCACAGCCTGAATTTAAAGGTGGCCGCCGAAGGCGTATGCAGCAAACAGCAATTGGCCTTCCTGCGCCAGCATGCATGCGATGAAATACAGGGAAATTATTTTTGCCAGGCGGTACCGTTCGACCAGTTGCAGCAATTGCTGAGCCGGCGTCAGGAAGCATTGCAGTAGCAATGCGGCAGCAATCAATCGAGCGCGCGTATGGAGGATAGCTTGGCAGCAGAAAAATCCAAAGCTTCAGCCAGCAGCATACTCAACGCGTGGTATCGAACGGCGCGCCGACTCGAACAATCCTGGTTTGCGTACTGGTCAGGGCGGTCGATCCGCTCCACAGTCGCGCCCAGCCGGGCGGCCACGGCAAGGCCGGTCCATTGTATTCGGGCACACCACGCCGCACCGGAATTACCGGCAGCGTCGCAGGCGCCGGGCCATTGCGGCTATCCCAGCCCAGCGTGAATGAATAATCCGGCAACAAGGCTTGGCATACGC
>JAKFFK010000056.1:0-4369 GCA_036675285.1 Paucimonas sp.
TGCAACGTTGGCAGGAATTCGCGCCGCATGCGGCGCGCTGCAAACGCCCGAGCGCCTGCCAGCGCGAAGGGGAGCAACGAAGTCAGGCGGGGAAAGCCGCAATTTATACCCATTGAAATTAGCAGGACGGCCTACTAAGGCTCACTTGGCGGCGCTTGCGTCTGCTGGAATCGTTCTTCTTCGAGCAGACGCAACACCTGGTGTTGCACCTTGCCGGTGGTGGTCATCGGCAATTCATCGATGAATTCGATTTCTTTGGGATATTCGCAGGGCGCCAGCTGGCGGCGCACATGCGTCTGCAATTCTGTCATCAGCTTATCGTCGGCCGAGCGGCTGCGCTTGGTGCCCGACGTGAGCACGATATACGCTTTGACGATATTGCAGTGTTCGGCATCGGGTTTCGGCACCACCGCCGCATTGGCGACGGCGCGATGCCTGACCAGACAGTTTTCGATTGCCGTCGGGCCGATCCGGTAGCCGGCTGCCTGGAACATGTCGTCGACGCGGCCCTGATACCACAGATAGCCATCTTCATCCATCAATGCCAGGTCGCCGGTGCGGCACCAGTTGCCGCGATATTTGTCTTGGGTGGCCTGGGGATTGTTCCAGTAGCCGAGAAAAAGAATCGGGTCGGGATCGCCATGAATATCGGTGCGGTGAAGTGCCACTTCGCCGATTTCGCCGGTCTTGACGGGCACGCCCGCATCGTCGATCAGTGCCACCCGATGGCCGGGATAGGGCCGTCCCATGCTGCCCGGTTTTGCCGGCCAGCGTTGGCTGCTGTTGCCGACCAGGTGGTTCATCTCGGTCTGACCAAACATGTCATTGATGATGATGCCCAGTGCTGATTGCCCCCAGTCTTGGACGGTTTCGCCGACCGCTTCGTCGCTGCTCATGATTGCCCGCAACTTGAGTGCGTATTTGTCGCGCGGCTTGGGCACGGCCTGCATCATCATCTTGAGCGCATTGGGTAGCAGGAAAGTATTGGTAACGCGATATTTCTCCAGCAGATAAAAAGCCGTCTCCGCTGAAAAACAACCGCGATAGCCGATGATCGGCTTGCCGAAATACAGGGTCGGCAGCAGAGCATCCATCAAACCGCCAGTCTCTGCCCAGTCGGCCGGCGACCAGAATACATCGCCGTCTTGCGGAAACCAGTTTTGCGAGGCGACGAAGCCTGGCAGGTTGCCGATGAGCGTGCAATGCGGCAACAATACACCCTTGGGTGCGCCGGTGGTGCCGCTGGTATAGAGCAGGATGGCCGGATCGTAGGCACGGGTTGTCGCCGGGGTGAAGGTCGTCTCCGCAGTCGCCATGGCGGTGTGCCAGTCAAGTAAATCCGGCCCGCTGCAATCGACGGCAATGACTTGCTGGAGCGCTGGGCAATTGGCACGAATGGCGCTCAGGCTGGCAAGTCCGGCCTGGTCGACAATGGCCAGCATTGCTTCGCTATCCTGCAACCGGTATTCAAGCGCGTCCGGCCCGAACAGCGTCGACAGTGGCACAGCAATGGCGCCCAACTGATGGCAGGCAATATGGACGATCGCTGTTTCCGGGCGCTGCGGCAAGATCACGGCCACCCGCTCGCCGCGTGACACGCCCAGCGCCTGCAACACATGCGACAGGCGGTTGGCGCCATCCTGCAATGCCTGGTAAGTCAGGCTGCCGAGATTGCCGGATTCATCTTCATACTGAATTGCAACACGAGATGCCTGCTGAGCCCAGCGTCCGCAACAAGCATGCGCGATATTGAACTGGTCCGGCACTTGCCAGTGAAACGTGTCGTACAGCGCTTGATAATCGCCGTTGGACGAAACGGCAGTAGCGGATGACATGCAAGCTCCTATATAATAGTACGATCGTTCTATTAATTGGAAAAGCAGGCCTCACTTGTCAAGTTGGCCAGAGTTGCTTTTATTTGCGGCGCTTCATTTCAGGCTAAGGTACATGAAAACATCTCGTTCAGAATTTATCACGGTGCGCGGCCTTCGTTATCATATTCGTCAATGGGGCGACGAAAATGCGCCCAAGTTGTTCATGCTGCATGGCTGGATGGATGTGTCGGCATCGTTTCAATTCGTGGTCGATTGCCTGCAGCAGGAGTGGCACGTGATTGCACCCGACTGGCGCGGCTATGGCCAGACGCAGCGTTCCGGCAGCGACAGTTACTGGTTTGCCGATTACCTGGGCGATCTGGATGTGATTCTTGATCATTACGCGCCTGGCGAAGCGGTCAATCTGCTCGGTCATAGCATGGGTGGCAATGTCGCCTGCATGTACGCCGGCGTGCGGCCGGAGAAAATTGCGAAATTGATCAATCTGGAAGGCTTCGGCATGCCGCCCAGCCAGCCGCAACAGGCGCCGGTGCGTTATGCCAGATGGCTCGACGAATTGCGCGAGCGCCCGGCAATGCGTCCGTACGCATCCCAGGAAGAAGTCATGGCACGGCTGCAGAAAACCAATCCGCGCCTGACGGATGAACGTGCGGCATTTCTATCGGTACACTGGGCAGCCCCGGCGGCGGATGGCCGCTGGGAAGTGCAGGGCGATCCGGCGCACAAGCAAGTCAGTCCCTTGCTGTATCACGTCGATGAGGTATTGGCCTGCTGGCAGGCAATTGCCGCACCGGTATTATGGGTCGAGGCTGCCGAAACCGATATCTGGCGCTGGATCGGGCCGAAACAGCAGGCGCGCGCGGAAATTGATCGGCGCATGGCCTGTATTCCGCAGGTCAGCGCGGTTTCCATTCCGGATGCCGGCCATATGCTGCACCATGACCAGCCGCAGCTGGTCGCCGAAAAAATCGAGCGTTTCCTGGCAAGCGCATAAGCCGGCGCTGAGGTTGGACCCTTACTGCAGCAGCAGGTGTGGCCCAAGCCGCGTACAATGTGGAGATGTTAATTTTGCTCTGCAGTCATGCTGAATATTGACCTTCACTGCCATTCCAATGTGTCTGACGGTGTCTTGACGCCGTCAGCGGTGGCGGCGCGCGCCAAGGCGCATGGTGTGGATGTCTGGGCGCTGACCGATCATGACGAGGTCGGCGGCATTGCCGAAGCACGGGAAGCTGCCGCCGCACTGGACCTGCACTATGTGCCGGGGGTGGAAATATCGGTCACCTGGGCGAATCAGACGGTGCATATTGTCGGCCTGCAAATTGATGAAACCCACCCTGAGTTGCTGCAGGGATTGGCCGCCACGCGCGGCGGGCGCGCCATGCGCGCGCAGGAAATGGCAGACCAATTGGCAGCGGTCGGCATTCCGCATGCGTTTGACGGCGCATTGAAATTCGTCGGTAATCCGGATTTGATTTCGCGGACCCATTTCGCCCGTTACCTGATTGAAATAGGCATTTGTGCCGATATCCGTGAAGTATTTCGGAATTATTTGACCGAGGGCAAACCGGGGTATGTGCCGCATCGCTGGGCATCGTTGACGGATGCGGTACATTGGATCCGCGCGGCGGGCGGCATGGCCATTGTCGCGCACCCGGGACGCTACAAGTTCAATGACTTGCAGCAGCATGCTTTGCTGACCGAGTTTAAACAGGCCGGCGGCGTCGGTATCGAGGTGATGACCGGCAGTCACACCGTCGACCAGTATGCAGAATATGCTCAGGTGGCAAGTGCGTATGGATTGCTGGCATCGCGGGGTTCCGATTTCCATGGCCCGCAAGAATCGCATATCGAGTTGGGCGCACTACCGCATCTGCCGCGCTCGGTGACTCCAGTCTGGCATAACTGGAAACTTTAAAATCTCATGGTTGTTTCGTAAAAATCTGAGGCCAAGCTATTTTGGTTCCTTGAAATCTGTGAAAAAATCCATACTTAAATAATGGTTTCTTTAAAGGGGCTTTTTGCATGAAACGAATTTTCCTGTTTGTTGCCACCAATATCGCGGTGATCGCGGTCATGACTGTGGTGTTGTCGATGTTGGGGGTCAATCAGTTCTTGACTGCCAATGGCTTGAACTTGCCCATGCTGATGGTTTTTTCGCTGGTGGTCGGCTTCACCGGTTCCATCATTTCGCTATTGATCAGCAAGCCGATGGCGAAATGGTCGACCGGTGCGCAAGTGATCAGTGCACCGTCCAATTCGACTGAGTTCTGGCTGATCGACACCGTTGCCAAACTGGCGCAGAAGGCCGGCATTGCGATGCCGGAAGTGGCGATTTATCAGGGTGAACCGAATGCATTTGCCACCGGCGCGTTCAAGAATTCCGCGCTGGTCGCAGTCTCGACCGGATTGCTCGAGTCGATGACCAAGGAAGAGGTGGAGGCGGTGCTCGGCCATGAAGTCGCGCACGTGGCCAATGGCGACATGGTGACCATGATGCTGATCCAGGGCGTGGTCAATACCTTCGTGGTATT
>JAKFFK010000018.1:0-4328 GCA_036675285.1 Paucimonas sp.
GTCAGTCTGTGGGTTGGAAAGTGAGGCAATCTGTTGCGCTCACAGGGACTACAGCAGGGACTGTGCCAGCGCTGGCCATGACGCAGGATTTATCTTGCAAGTCATTGAAAAATAAGGATAAATTCCTTTTTATGCAGGATGCGGCCGGCGCGGTGGGCGATCGCTTGAAAAGAGAAGTGGTGGGCCGCATCCAACAGCATGAATGCCTGCTGTTCGGTCGATCGCAACACATGCCGGCAAGCTGCAGCAGGGTGCCCCGCGTACAGCTGGCAAGATTACGTCTGCATCCAGATTTTCTGTACAGATATAATTGCTGCAACCGGATGATTTGTATCAGGCATGCGTTAGGCTGTCACCGCCTTTGGCAACTGACAGGCAGCAGCGTCGACTGTTCTGGATTTCCCGGATTTGTACGTCTGATTCGCCCTGACTGGATGGAACATTGTTTCGCATGAAAAATCTTCGTCTTGCTGTTTTTATCGGCTTGCTAGTAGGGATTGCACTTCCTGTCATGGCGGGTCGGCCATTGGTGGTCATCCATCCAGACAGGCCAGCCCTCAACAATGCACGCTACGACTACCAGATCGCATTGCTGCGACTGGTGCTGAAAAAATCGGGTAGTGTTTACGAAATGCGGCCAAGCAAGCTCAATATGGAGCAGGGGCGTATGTTGCAGCAACTGGAAGAGGGACAGGATATTGATGTCGCCTGGTCGATGACATCTCGGGATCGCGAACGCAGATTGCGGCCGATACGTCTTTCGATCGATAAAGGCTTGATTGGTTATCGGATATTTCTGGTCAAGCAGGAAAACGTCTCGAAGTTCGCCCAGGTAAGCACGCTTGTTCAGTTGCGCGCATTTGATGCCGGCCAGGGGCTGCATTGGCCCGACACCCAAATAATGAAGGCAAACGGTCTGAACGTTTATGGCGCGTCGTCCCATGAAAATTTGTTCAAGATGCTGGAATCCGGCCGCTTTGATTATTTTCCGCGCTCGATCAAGGAAGTCTGGGATGAAGTGAAAGCTCACCCGGACATGGAACTCGTGATCGAGCCATCCATCCTGTTGAGATACCCGGCGGCAGAATATTTTTTTGTGAACAAAAAAAACAAGGTGCTTGCGGATACGCTTGAAAAGGGATTGCGCATCGCCATAAAAGATGGCAGTTTCGATAAATTATTCACGCAATACTACGGTGAATACATCAGAATGGCCGGAATCAAAAACAGAAAACTGATACGGCTGAAAAACCCGCTGTTGCCAAAGCAAACCCAACTATACCGACACATCACCGAACCCGCTCTCGACTCGGCAATGGAGCCCAAAAAATGAAATCAGAGTAACGGTTTATTTCTGGCCGGCTCCTTGGCTGGTCGCCCGCGCTTCCACATTTTTTACGTCACCCGTCTTGGATGGCGTGTCACTTGCCAATGTCCGCACGCTGCCATCCGGCATGACCAGTTTGCCATTGTCAGTACGTTTGTCGTTGATGAATTCGCCTTCCCAATAACTGCCATTGGTCCATACATAGCGGCCCTGTCCGTGGCTCTTTCCCTTGATCCAGTCGCCGCTATAAGCGTCGCCGCTCTTGAAACGCGTCGTGCCTTTGCCATGAGGCACACCGTCTTTCACCTCTCCTTCATAGCGGCTGCCGTCGGTGAAAACGATCGTGCCTTTACCGTTTGGCATATCCCGATCCCAGTCCCCGCTATAGCGCTGACCGTTATTCCAGATGAATTTGCCTTTTCCTTCTTTTAAGCCTTGCACCAGCGTTCCTTCGAATCGATCGCCATTGGTCCAGACAATTTTGACCGAGCCGGAAACGCGTCCGGTTTTCTGGTCCACCGAAAAATCGCCCGACATGGTCTGGTCATTCAGCGTGATCGAGTTTTTGCCGGCGGCAAGCGGGGCCGCCGGTTTCGGTATTGCCTCCGGCAACTTTCCGGATACTGCCGGCGCACTTGGCTCCGCTAATTTGAGGCTGGCTTGCTGGCTCGCCCCTTCGGCTGCATGAGGCTCAGGCGCAACTGCTTGCCTTGACGGCGTCGGAGCATCGGTTTCGGATGGCTTGATGCTGACTGGCTTGCCCACTTCGTCCTGTGAACTGGGTTCAGGCCGGGGTGCCACAGGTGTTTGCGGGGACAGCCGGATTTCTGGCTGAGGAACCGGTTCCTGTTGCTTGAGGCTGGCCAACCGATCCTTGGCGAGCGCTGCATAGCCGCCGTAAGGAAATTGTTGAAGGTGGGCTTCGTAGGCAGGCACATTGTTGATGGTGCTGGCGCGTGTCCATGACGCATCTTCGGTCAAGACCGTGCTTGCTTTTGGTACGGCCGCAGGCGCCGCAGCCTTGGGCTTTGGCGCCTGCGGCGCTGCAGCTTGCGTCTTGTCGGACTGGGCAAGTTTTGCCGTCTTGGCTTGCAGACGTTCAAGCCGAAGCTTGGCGATGACCGCGTAACGGCCTTTCGGATATTGCGTGAGATAGTTTTCGTAAGCGACGGGCTGGTTGCTGGTGCTGGCTGTTTGCCATAGTTCGATTTCCGAAGGCAGGTCCGGTGCCGCAGAGGCCACTGGTTCGCTGCCTGGCACCGGTTTGGCTGCATCATTCACAGGCGGCGCCGCAGCGGCCATGTCAGCAGCGGGTGCTTCCGTGGTCGCTGGCGCAACCGGCGTCCCGGCTTGTTGCTGCAATTGCGGCACCGCGGTTTCACCAGCGCCGGATGCGCTGGCAGACGTTGATTCGCCTGCAGACCCTGGTTCAACAGCAGACCCTGGTTCAACGGCAGACCCTGGTTCAACGGCAGAGCGAGCTACGTTGGCGGCGTTCGGTGCCGGCCGGCTAGCGATGCCGCCGGCAGTAGTGACCGATTGGCCACTCAAGCCATCCCAGGTACGATTCGATCCCAGGTAGATGCCCGAGGCAATTCCGGCAGTCAGCAGCAGTGACAGGATCAGCCATCCCATCTTGTCGCGCTTTGGGCCGACTGCAGCAGATTTTTCCAGGCCATCCGGCAGCTTCCAGTTGCCGGCCATCTGGGTCGCCGATCGCATGCCGGGTTCCGGGTCCGGCGCGAGATGCGGCTCGATGCGGGGCCTTGCTTCCGGCTTCATTTTCGGTCTTGCGGTCGGCTTGATCTCGGATTTGCTATCCGGCCGCGCATTGGTTTTTATTTCGGGTTTTGGTTCCGCCCTGGCCGCCGGCCTGAGCTCCGGCTTGAGGTAGGGCTTGACTGGCGGCGCTGCCTCCGGCGCCGTATCCGGCGTTTCGGATGGCATCGGCGCAACTTGCGGGTTTTCCTCTGCCAGGGGCGTGGTGCGCACTACCGTGGTGGACCAGTCAGCGGCCGATTGCGGCAACGTGCGCGGCACGGTTTCCGTGATATCGAGCGCCCGACGCAACTCGGCAATCGACTGGAAGCGTTGTTCCGGCTTGACTGCCAGTGCCTTGTCCAGTGTGGCCAGGAAGGTGTCGCTATACCGGCCTTTGCCGGCTTCGCGTGCCGGCACCAGTTCATCGTGCACCAGGCGCGCTACTGCCGGCGGCGGCGCCTTGCCGGTTATTAAGTAATACACCACCGCAGCCAGCGCATAAATGTCGGTCCATGCACCTTGGCGCAGGCCGGCAATATCCGCATACTGCTCGATCGGCGCAAAACCTGGCTTCAGGATCGCCGTCAGGCATTGGGTCAGGTCACCGATAACGCGCCGTGCAGCGCCGAAATCGAGCAGCAGCGGCCGGCCATCCTTGAGCAACAGGATATTGTCCGGTGCGATATCGCGGTGCAGGCATTGCATGCGGTGAATGATGTCGATGGCGTCGAACAAATCGGCCAGCAGCAGCCTGATCCAGGCTTCGGTCGGCTTGATCCGGTGTTCCTTCAATGCCTGCTTCAAGGTCACGCCTTCGTAGAAAGGCATGACCATGTAAGCGGTGCCATTGCCTTCCCAGAAAAGATGTACCTTCACCAGTGCCGGTGAATCGAACTGGGCCAGCATCCTGGCTTCGTTGATAAAGCTTTTCAGCCCGGCGGTGAAGGTTTCGCGATTGTGCTGCGAGCGTACAGTCACGCTCATCTGGTGGGTGCGCGTCGCAAATCCGGACGGCATGTATTCCTTCAATGCTACTTGGCGTTCCAGCGAATGGTCATATGCCAGGTAGACAATCCCGAATCCGCCTTCGCCGATCAAATCGATAATTTCGAATTCACCCAGGTATGTCCCGATCGGCAGGACATTCACGCTTTGCTCCGGCTTGCTTTTCTGAGGTGGCCTGAACGGCATTCTCCGAGTGTGCGCCGCAGTATGTGCAAAATCTTTGTTCATCATAAGG
>JAKFFK010000240.1:0-23315 GCA_036675285.1 Paucimonas sp.
TCCTGCTGCATCAGCCAGTTTTTACCGGCTGCGCTCCAGAACTGCGGGTCCTGATAACCGCCGTCGGCCACGAATTCGGCAAACTGCGCATTCGACACCAGTGTCGCATCCATCGCAAACGGCGGCACGTAACACGGGTGGGCCCACTTTTCATTATCGAAAACGAAACCGTCATCCGGTGCACTGCCGATGCGGATAGTGCCGCCCGGAAAACGGATTTCCGCTTGCGCTGCCGTGCCAGCTACCGGCTTGGCCAAGGGCTGCGGCAATGCGACGCCCAGGGTTTGCAAGGTATAGGCAAGGGCTTCGCCGTGCATGTCTTCATGCGCCAGCGCCAGCCGGTACGGATACAGGTCCTGAGGCCGGTTTTCCACCCGCGACAATTTGTCGAGCACCCGGTCCAGCACTTCATGGCAATAGGTTTTCAGCGCACCGGGGCTGGGCAAATCCAGCGACCAGCGCGCCCGATGCGCCACCGTATTCGAATCAAACCAGTCATCGCCCTTGGTCAGCAATGAAGTGCGAATGGCGGCAGACGGATCGCTGGAGTCAGCTTCGCGCAAAATGTACCATTCGGCAAACCAGGCAATGTGTCCGAGCTCCCACAGCGGCGGATTGACGATGGAGAGCATCGGCACCCTGGCCGGCGCATCCAGGCCTGCGGCCATGAAGGCGTCGAACAGCGCCAGCGTATAATCGCGCGCATCCTGCAAGGCGCGCGCCAGTTCGTTTGGCGCCGCCTTTCTGAAAGAAGTGTTTATGGATGGCATAAAATCCGGCATGGATGAATGGTGCGAAGGAAGCAGCTTCTTGTGAAACAACATATTGTCATTATCAGCCCCGCTTTGGCAAATGCCAACAACGGCAACTGGCAAACCGCCAGCCGCTGGGCGCACATGCTGCGCAATCGCTACCGGGTCAGCATTGTTCCCAGTGCCGGTCCGGCACCGGCGGCCAGCAAGCCGGACTTGATGATCGCACTGCATGCGCGCCGTTCCGCCAATCTGCTGGCGGCGCTGGCCAGGCAGTACCCGCAGACGCCATCGATCGTGGTGCTGACAGGCACTGACCTGTATCGCGACATCCGCATCGACCCTGCCGCGCAGCATGCATTGCTGCAAGCCACCCGGCTGGTCGTGTTGCAGCAAGCCGGTCTGCAAGAGCTGGCGCCCGGATTGCAGGCAAAAACTTGCGTGATCCATCAATCGGCAGCGCCACTGAAACCGGTCGGTGCCGGCTGCAAAAGCCGCATGCGTCAGTTTGAGGCCTGCATGATCGGTCACTTGCGCGAGGAAAAGGACCCTGCCACCTTCATGCAGGCCGCCGCACAGATTGCTTCACCTCGCATCCGCTGCACCCATATCGGCGACGCGCTTGACCCGGCGCTGGCACAACTAGCGCAAACCACGCAAGAAACCCATGCCAGTTACCGCTGGCTGGGTGCTTTGCCGCATGCAGACACGCGCCAACGCCTGAAACGCAGTCATCTGATGGTGATCGCCTCGAAAATGGAAGGCGGCGCCAACGTGATCATCGAGGCACTGACCTCGGGCGTACCGGTCCTGGCCAGCGATATTTCCGGCAACCGCGGCATGCTAGGCAATGATTATGCCGGTTACTTCCCATTGGGCGACAGTGCAGCGCTGGCGCGCCTGATTGAACAGGCAGCCACCGATGCGGCATTCTACGCGCTGCTCGAACGGCAATGCCAGGCACGCGCGCCGCTGTTTGCGCCGGAACGGGAACAGGCAGCCGTATTGCAGTTGGTGGATAATACGCTGCAATGCACAGACACCACAGGGAAAACGCCACAATGAATGCTCCAATTAACTCCACTATCAAACTGACTTCGTTTTCACATGGCGGCGGCTGCGGCTGCAAGATCGCACCTGGCGTGCTGGCCGAAATCCTGAAAAAATCGAGCGGCTTTCCGGTGCCCAAGGAATTGATGGTTGGCATCGAAACCGCAGACGATGCCGCTGTCTACCGCTTGAATGACGAACAGGCATTGATTGCCACCACCGATTTTTTCATGCCCATCGTTGACGACCCGTTCGACTTTGGCCGCATTGCCGCCACCAATGCAATTTCCGACGTGTATGCGATGGGCGGCACGCCGATCATGGCGCTGGCACTGGTCGGCATGCCGATCAACCAGTTGCCGCTCGAAGTCATCGGCAAGATCATCCAGGGCGGCGAATCGATTTGTGCGGAAGCCGGTATCCCGATTGCCGGCGGCCATACCATCGATTCGGTCGAGCCGATTTACGGCCTGGTGGTGCTGGGACTGGTGCACCCATCGCGCGTCAAGCGCAATGCCGATGCCCGGGCCGGCGACAAAATTATTCTCGGCAAGCCGCTCGGCGTGGGCATCCTGTCGGCGGCGCTGAAGAAAGAAGCGCTGGATGCCGACGGCTACGCCGCCATGATTGCCAACACCACCAAACTCAACAAGCCGGGCCGCGCCCTGTCCGAACTGGCCGGCGTGCATGCGCTGACCGATGTCACCGGATTCGGCTTGCTGGGACACTTGCTGGAACTGGCGCGCGGCGCCGGCTTGACTGCCCGCCTCGACATGGCCCGCATTCCGCTGCTGCCGCAGGTCGCGCAACTGGCCGAACGCGGCTTCATCACCGGCGCATCCGGACGCAACTGGGGCGGCTACGGTCATGACGTTGCGCTGTCAGACGGCATTACGCCGGTGCAGCAGGCATTGCTGACCGACCCGCAAACCTCGGGCGGCCTGCTGGTGTCGTGCGCAGCCGATGCGGTGGAGCAGGTACTTGAATTATTCAGGCGCGAGGGATTTGCCGATGCAGCAGTGATTGGCGACATGGCGGCAGGCCCTGCCAGAGTCGAAGTGGCGGCGTAAGCGTCACCAGCTAGCCATGCGCATCTACTGCATGCCCGCATCCCGGGCCTGACCAGCAGCGCCTGATCCGGTGCAGATGCCGGATGCGATGCGCTGTAAACGCGCAGATTTGCCCTAACTAACCGTGTCAGATTGATGACGAACCAAACTCTGTTAAAAATCATGGATCAGCCCATGGTTTTTAACAGCATGCTAACGTTTAGCACTCTCCGCGCGAAAGACGTGTTGCCGTTTGGTCGCGGCTACACGTGCCCGGGAAGCTTTGAACCACAGCCAAGCGCCCGATAGAGTCAGTAGCGACAACGACAACCCCACCACAACCTGCAGCCACCGACTGAGAATGCCGCCATAAACGCCCGTATGCAGCGGGTAAAGCCAACTTTGAATCCGCGTCGCGCGGTTGGCCAGCAGAGCGTTCTCCACACGCAGTACGGCACCATCATATTGATCAAACCATACAAAGGTCCGTCCGAACTGATGAATTTCGCCGTCCAGCCGCATGCGCACCATCACGGCGGCCCCCGGTTTTGCCGGCAACGACACACGGGTAATTTGGCCGTCCGGAAATAGAGATGACGCATGCGCGAGCATGGGCGCCAACGGCGCTGCAATGCCTGCTGTCTCGCGCGACACGGGCGGCTCGCGGCGCGTGCCTTCACCGGTGATGGCAATCAGCGTGGGCTCGGTGATGATCTCGTAGAGCGCCAGCGATGCGCCGGTGGCAGCGGTCAGGATCAGGAAGGCGCATATGATGACGCCAGCCGTCTTGTGAATATCCAGCCATATCCGGACCGGCGCCGCCTGCCACTTTATCGCAAACGCCTGTTTCCAGCGTCCTTTCTTCGGCCACCACAGCCACACGCCGATCAAGGACAGCACGATGGCGCCGAGTCCGGACCAGCCGATTACCTGTTCGCCGGTTTCTCCTGAAAGCAAATGAATATGTAGGTCGACCAGGAATCCCATCAGGGAATCGGTGGCGTGACGCGCACCAAGTAGCGCGCCGCTGTAAGGATCGACATAGGCGCGCAGGTCGCTGCCTTTGAACCAGATTTCCAGTGCCTGGGTCGGCGAAGCGGGGAGGAATACGACGCTGGCTTGCTCGCCCGGCAGCGCCTGCCGCACTTGGTGCAATACCTGGTCCAGCGCTACGCGGCCTGGCTGTGGCGTGACTTGAATCAGTTCGGGATTGAGCCAGGCATCGATCGGCGTTTTGAAAACGATTGCACTGCCGGTCAGGCCGCTGATCAGCAGCAGGCTGCCTAGTGCCAGTCCCAAATAACGATGGAGCCACGCCGCAATTTTTCGCATGCTTATCTGTCTGCTTCTAAACTGTTTGCATCATTGCGATCGGCTATGCAGCTCCGCTGCCATTGTGCTGTGACCAACATGGTTATCGGTCACAGCACAAGCTGTGTGTCGAGCAGCATCAGAACGACATTTTTGCCATGACTTTCAAGGTGCGTGGCGCCCCGACACCCAGGTAACCGTTGCCAGCGGCGCTCCAGTATTGCTTGTCGGTCGCATTGTCCAGCACCGCCTGGAAAATCGTGCGTCGACCGCTGATCTTGGTGGTATAGCGCGCACCCAGAGACAAGGTGGTGTAGCCGCCGACGTCTGCCTGGTTCTCGTTGTTGACCGGACGCTCGCCAACAAAAAACAATCCGCCGTTCAAGGCCAGTCCCGGCACGCCCTGCAGGCGATATTCCGCAAACAGACTGGCAGTATGCTTCGGGGTGTTTTCCGGCGTCTTGTTGTAGGTCGCCGTGTTGGCTTGGTTGAGCTGCTTGGCGTCGAGGAACTGGGCAGAAGCGATGACGGACAGCTGCTTGCTCACTTCGCCGGATGCCGCCAGTTCCAAGCCTTGGTATTGCGCCAGTCCATTCAGAACAAAGCGATTGGCTGCATCCACCGTGGTTGATGGACGCTTGATGTCGAAATACGCTGCCTGTAACAATACCCCTTGGGCCACCTCGGCTTTGACACCGATTTCCTTTTGTTTCGCCACTGCGGCCGGCAGCCATTCACCAGCATTAGCCCGGTTCAACGGCGCCTGCCCGCTTTCCTCGGCGCCTTCGATATAGCTTGCATACACCGACAATTTCGATGTCGGCTTATACATCAGTGAGGCGGATGGATTGAGTTCGTCTGCTTCGTATCGGGTAGTCGTGGTTTTACTTTCGTAGCGGCTGCTGCGCACTCCCAGCATTGCCTGCCATTTTTCACCTAGCAATACCCGGTCAGACAAATACCAGCCGTTGTCCTTGATCGTGGACGGCACCGAAGGATTGGTGAATGCCGGCGACAGCGGCGCAATCGGGTTTGGGTTATACAGGTTTTGCGGTCTGTCGATAGTCGGCGCTGATGTCCCCGATCCGGAACTGCGCTGGTTGGCGGTATACCCGAGCGTGAGTTCATGGGTGACCGAGTTCCCCGGTATGCGACCTAGCAACTCGGCGCGATAATTTTCATTATCAAAACTCTGATCGCGGCCGAAAAAAGTCCGCAGGGTGCCGTCGCCCGACGCGAGGTTATAGTCCCGAAATTCCGAGAAGTGGCGATTGCGTACCGTACGCGCCTTGCCGGCTTCCAGCAGTACCGACCAGTTATCGCTTAACAGATAGTCGGTACGGAACAAGATGTTGGTTGCCTTGGCATCATACTTGTGCCATTCGGATGCCAGGTTTTGTTTCGCGTCCGGCACGTTGGGCAGGGTGATTCTGCCGCCAACCGCTGTTGGCAGCCTAATTGCTGCCTGCTCCGACACATCCTTTCGGTAGTGTTCCAAGTCCAGTTTGAAGGAAAGGTCCCGGGTCGCGCGGAAATCGAGCGCGGCGGTGGCCAGTTGCCGGTCACCGGAATAATTGTCCACGCCAATGTCTTCCCGGCCTTCCAGAAGGTTGATGCGGGCGCCGAATTGTTGCTGTTCTCCAAAACGGCGGCCGATGTCGGCATGCACACTTGCGCCACCAAATTGATTCGCCGTCACGGCGAAATCCGTGACGGGGTCTTTCCCTGCGCGTTTGGTGACGAGGTTGACAATGCCGGATGGCGGAACAAAACCATAGTACAGAGAAGATGCCCCTTTCAACACTTCCACCCGCTCCTTGTTTTCCAGTGGTATGTCGATCAGGTTAATGATGGGCAGCGAGCCGTTGAGGCGATAGTTGCCGCGGTTTTCAACCAGAATGCCGCGAATGGCAATGTTGTCATAGGTCGAGCCATTCAATTGCGACCGTGTCACGCCGGCGGTGTTGCGCAACGCGCCAAACAAGTTGTTGGTCGCTTGCGCATCCAGCACTTCGCGTGTCACCACGTTGCTGGTTTGAGGAATGTCAAGCGGGTTCATATCCCTGAAAGTGCCCACTTGGACACTGTTCGATTTGAAGCTGTCGGTACGCTCACCAACCACCGTTACAGTAGTCAGTTCCTGGGCCGGCTTACTTGCTGCAACAGTTTGCGCGCTTGCATAGGAGAAAGGAAATGTAAGTATCAGCGCATGTGCTATACAAGTTAAACGAGGCTTCATTTGATCCCTATTAATTTTTTAATAAATACGTAATGCGCACTTGCAATGTGCAAGAGTTTTGAAATTCAATTGCAAATCACTTCAATTCGCTCATGCTGATTGGGCATGCCACTTTGTTCGAGTTACACGGAAATCATCAGTTTTACCAGCAATATTTAGTGATGTTTTTAATGGCAAACTTGCATTTAATTAAGTTAGTGTCAAAGAATTATAAGAAATCCAAACGCCAATTGCAAATGCTAATTATTATCATTTAGAATAAAATCCTTCAAATAGCAAATAGCTTTTGCATTTTTCCTTTCAGCGATGCAAAACCAATTTCAGTAAGGAGCCGCTTGAATATGACGTACTCAGCGCAAAGACGCGAACAAATCGTCATCAGGCAGGCCTTGGCGGCGACCTCGATTTCGGTAGCACTGATTGGTCGCCCGTAAGAGTGCACGTAACTGCACGCCTAGGACTTGTATGAACACCTGGGACGGCTATAACGACCTCATCCTGCATCAGCGTGCTTGTAGCGCGGATGCCTTGATGTGCCTTGATGGCTGAATCGGCTTGTGCCCGCATCATGCGCCAGAAACATCTCAAGCCAGCGGTTGCACATCGGGTGCCGGTATCGATGGCACTCCCTGCTCGGCAGCAGCCTTCTGTTGCGCAGCCATCGCCCTCAAGAAGCCGTCGCGTTGGCGCAGCCTTTCCCAGTAAGCCAGGACTGACGGCGTAAAGCGTGGCTTCAGGCCCAGATGCTCGGCCAGCAATAGTGCATAGCCGACTGACACGTCGGCGGCGGTGAAGCGATCCGCGACCAGGTAATCATGCTGCGAAAGCAAAGGCTCCAGCGTGCGCAGGCGGGCCAGAAACCATTTGGCATAGTCTTCGGCGACTTGCGGCGAACGCCGCGCTTCGGGCTCAAAACGTGCATAGCGCAGCACCAGTGTTTGCGGGAATGTCAGCGTGGCTTCGCCGAAGTGCAGATAATTCAGGTAAGCGCCAAATCCAGGCTCACTGGCCTCGACGTTCAGCGGTGTGGGACCGGCACGTACCGCCAGGTACTGGCACATTGCTGCCGACTCTGTCATCCATGTGTCGCCATCGGCCAGGGCTGGCACCGTGCCAAGAGGATTTACGGCAAGGTAGGATTTATCCATCACGCGCGGTGGAAACGGCAGCATTTTCAGCGCATACGGCAAACCGAGTTCTTCCAGCATCCATAATGGACGAAACGAGCGCGCGCTCATGCAGTGGTACAAAACGATCATGTCAACAAACTCCAGGGTGGAGGGCCAATTGCCATGGCATCATGGCCGATGGTTTAATGAGAACGTAAAGCGCCGCGCACATCGCGTTCGGAATCTGCGACAGTCGCGCCGATTTCATCGGGCTTGTCTTATCCGATGAAATGCACGCCTTGGACCGCGACTTCATTCTGATCCGGCCAGATTTTGCAGAGCGCGCGTTGGCGCCCTTTGATAGCGATGCATTTTCTTGCTAATGCTTGCACGCCAATCGAATGTCGTCATCTCAGCCACCAACCAGAAGCAGCCGAGATGGAACAACTATTCCAGTGCTACTTCCAAAGAGCACACTTCGATTCGGCTTTCGTGGTGAAGGCCTGCTCAGCAGGGACTTTTTCGACGATTTTCACATAATCCCAGGGGTACTTGGACTCGGCAGGTGTTTTCACCTGCATCAGGAACATGTCATACATCACGCGGCCATCGTCACGGATATATGCATTTTTTAAATACATGTCATTGATCTTGTCCTTTTTCATTTGCGGAATCACTTTATCTGCCACATCGGTGCCAACCACCTTGGCCGAATTCAGATAATGCATCGTTGCAGAATAGCCGGCGGCTTGATTACCTGTAGGCATTTTTTTCATGATCTCGAAATAGCGACGCGACCATTTGCGTGATTCCGGATCCTGATCCCAGTACCAGTTGTCGCTCAGGTACATGCCCTTGGTAAGATCCAGGCCTAATGAATGGATATCTGTTACGAACATCACCAGCCCGGCCAACTTCATCGTCTTTGTCAGGCCGAATGAATTGGCGGCCTTGATCGCATTCATGGTGTCGGCAGTCGCATTGGCCAAACCAAGAATCTGCGCCTTCGATGCCTGTGCCTGAGTAACAAAGGATGAAAAATCCGAAGCGCCCAAAGGATGCTTGATAGAGCCGAGCACAGTGCCGCCGGCTTCCTTGATCACTTTGCTTGTGTCTTGCTCCAGCGAGTGGCCGAATGCATAGTCAGCTGTCAGGAAAAACCAGGACTTTCCGCCCTGCTTGACAACGGCCGAACCAGTGGCTTTGGCCATGGCCACCGTATCGTACCCATAGTGCACGCTGTAAGGATTACAGTCTTCATTGGTCAAGCGTGCCGAGCCGGTGGCGATCACGACGAAAAGTTTTTTCTTTTCCTCGGCCACTTTCGCTATGGCCAAATCGGCTGCAGAGCTGGCGCCCGACATGAGCACATCAACGCCTTCCCGATCAATCCATTCGCGTGCCTTGGCCGAGGCGATGTCCGCCTTATTGAAGTGGTCGGCAAAAATCACCTCAATTTTTTTGCCGTTCAAGGTGCCGCCAAAATCCGCAATCGCCATTTTGATGGCTTCTACGTGCCCTTTCCCGGAAATGTCGGAATACACTCCTGACATATCGGTGATCAAACCGATTTTGACCACATCATCCGAGATCTGTGCTGAGGCGTGTCCGGCAAAGCCGAACGCAGCCGCGGCAGAAACAGCCGCCGCCATATGCTTGAGTTTCAAGTTCATTTTTTGTCTCCAATATTATTAAAGCCACTTACCACAAAACCCGTGCACCATTACGCAGAACACACCTCGCAGACCACGAAATGCATGGTCAGACAATTCCAGTCGACTGAAATACTCCATAAAGATTTACGCATCTCAGTGCGGTTTTTCCATTGCCTTCAACGCCCCTAAAGACACAGATTATTTGGTCTTTGCGGAATTCGTTTATGAAACATCAAAGATGATTCAAACCTGCAGGCCAAGCGGAAATTTCTCGATTGTTTTTGTGAGTAAAACTCACAATAAAAGAACTGAATTTTCAATATTAATACGTTGCATGCTAAGATTAGCACATATTTATTTTGAGTACAGCTCAGAAAAATAGCTTACTGATTATTTCTCAAAAGTTATGTTTGCATGGACGCTGAGCAAGCTTGCCGTTGCGCTGGCAGAACCAGGTTCACGGCAAGACATGTAGTCGGGCAAGTATTTAACAGGATGGGATGGGGAATTTTATTTAACAACTGTTTTGATCAAGGCGAAATTGATGGATGCATTGCACCTGATTTGTCGCTCGATTCGATAGCGCACCGATTCATACTGCGTCTTTGCTGTACTTCAAGTGACAGCGTTGATCTGGAGCACATTCGAGCCGGCTAATCTGGCGCCAAATATGGTAGGTAGGTTGCATATAAAAATTGCTGCTGCGATGCGTCGGTTGACGGATTACAGTATGCAATGCGCGCCCAATCCAGATCGTCAATAATGAATAGCCTGCGGAACATTCGCCTCATACATGGATTCCCCACTCACTTTTGTGAGCCATAATGATTACTCATTATCTGATTGCGAGACTTTCAAATGATTAAGAAAGAAAACTCATATGCCGAGCAACAAAAGAATTTTAGCTGGCATGTCCCTGAGTATTTCAATATTGGCGTGGAAACATGTGACAAGTGGGCCAACGGATCCGGTCGCCGTGCGATTGTCTTCGAAGACAAGAATGGCCTGGTTACCACTTACAGTTTCGACCAGCTAAAAGCGCTGTCGAATCAAACAGCCAATCTGTGGACCCAAGCCGGTATCAAGTGCGGCGATAGAATCGGCATTTTTCTCCCGCAATGCGTTGAAACCGCCATTGCCCATCTGGCTGCTTACAAAATAGGCGCGATAGCGCTGCCATTATTTTATCTATTCGGCCCGGACGCCCTGCAATTTCGTTTGAGCGACAGTGGCGCGAAAATCCTGATCACGGATTTCGAAGGGGAAAAGAAAATTCAAGACATCAGGCGTGAACTGCCTGGTCTTGAGGCTGTTTATTGCATTGAAAATCAGTCTGAAAATTATCCAGAAAGCTGCCAATCTTTTTGGCATTGCATCAACAAAATGTCGAAAGATTTTGATCCAGTGAAGACGCTGGCCGATGACCCTGCTCTGATTATTTATACCTCCGGCACAACCGGTAAACCCAAAGGCGCCCTGCATGCACATCGCGTATTGCTGGGCCATTTGCCTGGAGTCGAGATTTCTCATGATTTTTTCCCGCAACCGGAAGATTTTATGTGGACGCCGGCAGACTGGGCCTGGATTGGCGGTTTGCTGGATGTGCTGCTGCCTGCCCTTTACCATGGCATACCCGTGTTGGCCAGGCGCTTTGAAAAATTCGACCCGGCGGCGGTGTTTGAATTAATCGCCAAACACAAAATCCGGAATATTTTTTTCCCGCCAACCGCATTAAAAATGCTCCGATCGGTTCCCGATCCGAAACAGCAATGGACGTTTGCGTTACGTTCGGTTGCAAGTGGCGGCGAATCTCTGAGTGATGAACTGATTCACTGGGGTCAAAAAGCCCTTGGTGTTACTGTCAATGAATTCTATGGTCAGACCGAATGTAATATTGTCGTTTCCAGCTGCGCTACCCTGTTTCCCCGCAAGCCGGGCACGATGGGGCGTGCGGTGCCGGGCCATACGGTGACGATTGTGGATGAACAAGGCACCCCCGTGGGACCAGGCGTCACCGGCAATATCGCAATCAAGGCGCCGGATCCGGTCATGTTTCTCGGCTACTGGAACAACCCGACCGCAAGCGCCGAAAAATTCATCGGTGAATATCTGTTGACAGGCGATTTAGGCGAGTGCGACAGCGAAGGTTATTTTCGCTATGTCGGTCGGGATGACGATGTCATCACCAGCTCTGGATATCGCATCGGGCCGGGTCCGATCGAGGAATGCCTGATGAAACACCCTGCAGTCAAAATGGCGGCAGTCGTCGGCAAGAAAGATGCGCACAGAACCGAAATCGTTAAGGCATTTATCGTGCTTGCAAGCGCTTACAAGCCATCTGCAGAACTGGTTGCCGAAATTCAGGATTATGTTCGTCACCAGCTTGCGGCACATGAATATCCACGCGAAATTAGTTTTCTGGACGAGTTGCCTGCGACCATCACCGGCAAAATCATGCGACGCAGCCTGCGGGATGCTGACAATATTTGATTGAAAAGATCATGGACTGAAGCCAAACGCACCAGGTATTACAGGTTTGCGTTTGACCGACCATCACGCCCATGCAAATCACCGTCAATCGGGCTCATTTTGCGACCTGACATAGTCATGCAGCGTGCGGCCATTTATGTCGTAAATGCACATTTTCTTGATAAGCCTCATATTTAAAATCATTGATTTTTCTTTTTGGAAATCTCAATGAGAGGTAGGTCGCTTTACCAACCAGTTTTTCCCCGCATTTTACTTCCTCGCGATTATTCTTAACGTAATCACAACGCCTTCACAACACCTTGATAACAAGTGCTGTAAACGGCAGGCAATACTGTTTGTGCAAAAAATCATGCCAGAGGATTATCTTTTGTGAATCAAAAGAATCAAAGCGATGCAGCAATCACCCCACGCTGGCCCCGCATGTTGCGCTTCAGCTTGACCGCAATCGGTGTTATCACCAGCATTTCATTTCTTTCGGCATTGACTTACCTGGCTTGGTTATTACCCAGTCTGCCTGATGTAGCGCATCTGGAAAAAATCAATAATGCGCAGCCCAGCATTGTGCTGGCTGCCGATCGCACGCAGCTGATCGAGTTTCGGCGCGTGCATCAGGAGCATGTCACGCTGGATCAGATTGCGCCGTATATCGTGCAAGCCTTGATTGCGACTGAAGACCAGCGGTTTTATACCCATCGCGGCATCGATATTCGTCGCACTGTCTCGGCTATCGCGCAGACGCTGGGTGGCGATGGACAAGGCGGCTCGACCATTACCCAGCAATTGGCCCGCAATCTTTTCCCGGAAGAAATTGGCCGCGCGCGCACCATACATCGCAAGGCCAAGGAAATGATTACCGCGATCAAGATTGAGCGCGCCTATACCAAACGGGAAATCCTGGAAACCTACCTGAATACCGTGCCATTCCTGTATAACGTTTTCGGCATTGAAATGGCGGCCCGCACTTATTTCGACAAGTCTGCAGCCGAGCTCGATTTGCTGGAAAGCGCTACGCTGGTCGGCATGCTCAAAGGCACGCAATACTACAATCCGGTCAGGAACCCGGAACGGGCATTAAAGCGACGCAATGTCGTATTGCGCCAATTGGTTCGGCATGGACATTTGCCGCAAGCAGCGTTTGAAAAGCTCAGCCTGCAACCGATCGAAGCCGGGCTGTATCGGCAAACCGAGTCTGTTAGCCTTGCGCCGCATTTTTCCGGCTATGTGCGCCGCTGGCTGAGCGAATGGGCCGAGCGCCACGATGTCGACCTGTATGCGGACGGCCTGGTGGTGCAAACCACGCTGGATTTACCACTGCAGGAGGCTGCAGAGCGCGCAGTCGAACGGCAAATGCAGGCTTTGCAGCAGATCGCCGATGTCGAATGGAGCAAAAGCACGCCGCGTACCGCGCTCAATCCCGGCTTTTATGCGCAGCTGCATGCGCAAGTAGAACCGTTTCGCCATCTATGGAAGTCTCGCCCGGATCTGGTGGATGCCTTTATACGCGAGACCCCGGCCTATAAAAAAGCGGCTTCAGCCGGCGACCCGGCCAGCGTACTGGCCGCATTCAAAGCCGACAAGAAATTCATGCAGCAGCTGCTTACAGATAAATCCCGGCTGGAAGCCGGCTTTGTCGCCATGGACCCTGACTCCGGCGATATCAAGGCATGGGTTGGCAGCCGCGATTTCGGACGCGACCAGTTTGATCATGTGGCGCAGGCCGCGCGTCAGCCGGGCTCGACCTTCAAACCGTTTGTCTATGGCGCGGCGCTGGAACGAGGCATTAGCCCGCAGCATACCTATCACGGCGGCCCGGTTGAAATTGTCTTGACCAATGGCCACATCTGGCGCCCCACTGACATGGATGTGGTCGATGGCCCAATGACACTGCGTGAAGGCTTGATCCAGTCCAAGAACACGATTACCGCACAGGTGATGCAGGATGTCGGCGTGCCGGACGTGGTGGATCTGGCGCAAGCGATGGGCGTGCGGCAAAGCAAGCTGGATCCGGTCGTGTCAATTGCGCTGGGGACCAGTCCCGTCACGCTGCTGGAAATGGTGTCGTCGTATTCGACCATTGCCATGGCAGGAGAATATCGGCCGCCAATCGCCGTCAAACGCATCACCGACCGCAATGGAAAAGTGATCGCCGAATTTGGCGAGCAGCCCGGCGAACGGGTGATGTCAAGACAGTCGTCGGTGGAGCTGATCGACATGATGCGCGGCGTGGTCAACCAGGGCACAGGACAAAAGGTAAAGCAGCAATTCGGCATCGTGGCCGATATTGCCGGCAAAACCGGCACCACGCAAAACAATACCGATGGCTGGTTTATCCTGATGCACCCGAACCTGGTGGCCGGCGCCTGGGTCGGCTTCAACGATCAGCGCGTCACCATGCGCAGCAGTTACTGGGGACAAGGCGGGCATAATGCGATCTTGCTGGTCGGAGATTTTTTCCGGGATGCGCTAAGAAAGCGGCGCATCGACATCAAGGCGGAATTTCCCCGTCCGGCGCGCGTGCCACTGATGGTCAACCGCGACCAGGAAACACAAGTGCCACCGCATGGCTGGGTCGCCCAACTGGATGGCGTATCCGAGGATGCGGCGAGTGCCGCTGACGCATTACCGCCGCCAGGACACGGCATCATCATTCGCCGTAATGGCGGCAAAACCCTGATCGGCGACGCGCAAGGCATTCAAAACCTGGAGCGGGACGAGCAGCAGCCTTCAATGCGCACTGCCGACGAGCTGGCGCGCGTTATGTCCGGCAGCCGCAGTGAAGGGAATTCCGGCGGCAACGCCGCCAGCGGCACCGATTGACAATCGGCTATCACGGCATGAGCATCCTTAGTATCAAGGAAATGCCTGCCTAGGGCTTTCTTTGGCTGGTGCTTGACTATACCTGCGGTTCATTCATCCTTGGCGCCGGCAATGCCCAGCTCCTGAATTTTACGGGTAATGGTATTGCGGCCAATACCAAGGCGTACCGCAGCATCGTTCTTGCGGCCATGGGTATGCTTTAACGCCGCTTTGATCAAGGTCGACTCGAACTGGCGCCCCAACGCATCCATGACTTCCGGCTGACCGGCTGACAACATTTGTGCTGCTTCGGACTCGAGCAGCGAAATCCAGCTATGCTTGTCAGTCGCGCCATGGTTCAAGCCAGAGCCGACGGCTGCAACAGAATGGGGCGCGCCATTCAGATACGCGCCCCCATTGAGTGCATCGGATGCCGGCAATGCACCATATTGCGCTTGCACAGGCAACGGTGCCGATGGCGACAATTGCGTCGCATTTTGTTCATCGAGCAAATCCTGCGGCAAATCCTTGATTTCGACCGTCTGTCCCGGCGCCATCACAGTGATCCAGTTGCACAGATTTTCCAGCTGGCGCACATTGCCCGGCAAATCCAGTCCCGACAGGAACTGCATCGCACTCTCGGACATGCGCTTGGCTTCCACGCCGAGCTGCTTGGCGCTTTGCGTTAGAAAAAAACGCGTCAGCAGCGGAATATCTTCGCGCCGCTCGCGCAAACTGGGCAAGCGCAGGCGAATCACATTCAAACGATGAAACAAGTCTTCGCGAAACAGGCCATCCTTGACCCGGTGTTCCAGGTTCTGGTGAGTAGCCGCTATCACCCGCACATTGGCTTTCAGCGGCTGATGGCCGCCGACACGATAGAAATGGCCATCGGATAGCACCCGCAGCAAGCGCGTTTGCAGATCGAACGGCATGTCACCGATCTCGTCCAGGAACAGGGTGCCGTTTTCTGCCTGTTCGAAGCGGCCGCGCCGCGTGACTTGGGCGCCGGTGAAGGCACCGCGCTCGTGGCCAAACAATTCCGACTCCAGCAAATCCTTCGGGATCGCAGCCGTATTCAAGGCGATGAATGGCTGGGCGGCGCGCGGACTGTGCTTGTGTAATGCACGCGCCACCAACTCCTTGCCGGAGCCGGATTCGCCGGTGATCAGCACCGTGACATTCGATTGCGACAGTCGGCCAATGGCCCGAAACACATCCTGCATGGCCGGCGCCTGGCCGAGAATTTCCGGCGTCTCTGCCAGGACTTGCTCGACACTGGTTTCACGCAGACTTTCTTCCAGCGCGCGCCGAATCAGTTCGACAGCCTTGTCGACATCGAATGGCTTGGCCAGATATTCGAAGGCGCCGCCCTGAAACGCCGCCACTGCCGAATCGAGATCGGAAAATGCGGTGATGATGATAACCGGCAGACCCGGATGCTTGGCCTTGACCGCCTGCAGCAGCGCCAGGCCCGATTCGCCCGGCATGCGGATATCGGATACCAGAACCTGCGGTGTGCGGGTTTGCAGCGCATCCATCGCCTCGCGCGCATTGGAAAAGCTTTTGGTCGCCAGGTTTTCGCGTGCCAGCGCCTTTTCCAGCACCCAGCGAATCGATTCGTCGTCGTCAACAATCCAGATCGGTTTCATATTTCCCCAGTGTTCCCCATGTGTGAGCGTTCGACCGGATCAGGGCAGCGGGATCAAAATCCTGAAATCCGTGCATCCGGGCCGACTCTCGCACTCGATCACGCCCATATGCTGCTGCACGAAGGTCTGCGCCAGGGTCAGCCCCAGCCCGCTGCCGCCATCCCGCCCCGAAACCAATGGATAAAAGATACGATCCTGGATTTCAGACGGAATACCCGGTCCATTGTCGATGATATGCAAGTCTAATGCCAATCGATAACGAACCTTGGCCAGGGTCACTTGCCGGGCAATCCGGGTTTGCAGGGTCAATTGCGCGTCACCCATCTGGATCTGTGATTTCAGTGCCTGTGCGGCGTTATGCGCGATGTTCAATACTGCCTGGATCAGTTGCTCCTTGTCGCCGCGGAATTCCGGCACCGATAAGTCGTAATCCCGCTTGATCGTCAAACCGTTCGGAAATTCCGCCATGATCAGGCTGCGCACCCGTTCGCAGACTTCATGGATATTGACATCGCCCACGATATGCGGGCGACGGTGTGGTGCCAGCAAGCGATCCACCAGCGTTTGCAGGCGGTCGGCTTCCTTGATGATCACCTGGGTGTATTCACCAAGCTCCTTCAAATGGCGCTCGGGCAGCTCCAGCTCCAGCAACTGCGCCGCGCCACGAATGCCGCCCAGCGGATTCTTGATTTCATGCGCCAGATTGCGGATCAGTTCCTTGTTAGCCTGGCTCTGGTCGAGCAGACGCTCTTCGCGGTCGAGCTTCAGCTGCTGCACGTTTTCCCGCAACTCGATCAGGATCGGCATGTCCGGCCGATCAAGCGCGGTGACGATCACATGCACATGCAAAGGCTCGCGGCCGGAACGCTCCAGCGTCAGATCTTGCCGCTTGTCGGCAAAGTGATGCGCAGCTGCCTGCCGGAATACCGCGGTCAATTGATCACCGTTCAGAAAAATTTCAGTGAATTTGTGCTGCGCCAGCACCTTGAATGAACTCTCCAGCAAATGCTCGGCGGCCGGATTGACATACGTGATCCGGTCGCTTGCATCAAGAATCAGCACGGCTGATGCCAGCAAATCCAGGCCATCCAACGAAGTGGGGGGTGTTTTCAGCATGTGTGTTTGCCGCGGATGGCGTACCTGGTTGAAATACCGGGAGCAAGCCAAGACTGCATCAGCTCAATCTCGCAACAGCCGGAACGCTGTACCGCAATGAGTTAAAAAATAAAAAGGCCGCATGACGCGGCCTGGTATATGCAAAGCTTGTACCTACTTCAGGTTGGCGATTTCGCGTTTCAGCGCCTCGACATTTTTTTCAGTACGGCTCAGATTTTCCTTCATCAGTGCCGTGCGTTCCTGGTATTTCGCATAATTGCGTTCACCACCCTGGCGCTCCGGTTCGCCATTATTGAATTCTTTTTGCAATGCGCCGAGTTTTTTCTCTTCGGCCTCCAATTCATCCTGCAGGATCTGCCGGCGGTCATTGTCCCGCGTTTTTTGCGCATTGCCATCGGCTTTCGGAAAACCCTCGGGAGCCGGCGACTTGGCGGCAACCGTCTGCTGCGCCGCAGCCGGACGCGCTTTCGGTGCCTCGATGGTGGTAATGCCTGGCAGCTCGACGCGCTTGCAGCCTTTGGTGCCGCCGGTATTTTTGTATTCCTTGTTACCGCGCTCGTCGACGCACAGATACACTTCGGATTGTGCATGCGCGACCCCGGTCAGCGCTGTTAGCAGTATGGTGCATGATATTGCAAATTTCATAATATTTCTTTTGTGAAACTATCTATCCGGATTATTAGTTTAGGATAAGAATCAACGGATTACAATTGTTCCTTTACAATTTTACTCAGATACAACGTTATCCAAAAATACAAAAGGGCGGGTTTCCCCGCCCTTTCTCGGCTAAAACGTCACGCAGTGACGATTACAGCGAATAGTACATGTCGAACTCGACCGGGTGGGTCGTCATGCGGATGCGGGTAACTTCTTGCATCTTCAATTCGATGTAGGCATCGATCATGGTGTCGCTGAATACGCCGCCACGGGTCAGGAACTCGCGGTCTTTGTCCAGATGCTCCAGCGCCTCTTCAAGCGACGTGCACACTGTCGGAATCAGCTTGTCTTCTTCCGGCGGCAGATGGTACAGGTCTTTCGACGCAGCTTCACCCGGATGGATCTTGTTTTGCACGCCGTCCAGGCCTGCCATCAGCAAGGCTGCAAAGCCGAGGTACGGGTTCATCAGCGGATCCGGGAAGCGTGCTTCGACACGGCGGCCCTTTGGATTGGCTACGTGCGGAATACGGATCGATGCCGAACGATTCTTTGCCGAGTAAGCCAGCTTGACCGGTGCTTCGTAATGCGGCACCAGACGCTTGTACGAGTTGGTGCCCGGATTGGTGATCGCGTTCAGTGCGCGCGCATGCTTGATGATGCCGCCGATGTAGAACAGCGCGAATTCGGACAGACCGGCATAGCCGTCGCCGGCGAACAAATTCTTGCCATCTTTCCAGACCGACTGGTGCACGTGCATGCCCGAACCATTGTCGCCAACGATCGGCTTCGGCATGAAAGTGGCGGTCTTGCCATAGGTGTGTGCGACGTTCCAGACCACGTATTTCAGATTCTGGGTCCAGTCGGCGCGCTCGACCAACGTGGAAAACTTGGTGCCGAGTTCGTTCTGGCCGGCGCCTGCCACTTCATGGTGATGCACTTCGACCGGGATGCCCATGGCTTCGAGGATCAGGCTCATTTCCGAGCGCATGTCCTGGAAGCTGTCGACCGGTGGCACTGGAAAATAGCCGCCCTTGATGGTCGGGCGATGGCCGGTATTGCCGCCTTCGATTTCACGGCCGGTGCTCCAGGAGCCCTCTTCCGATCCGATCTTGACGAAACAGCCGGACATGTCGATCTTCCAGCGCACGTTATCGAAAATGAAGAACTCCGGCTCAGGGCCAAAGTAAGCGGTGTCGCCCAGGCCGGACGATTTCAGGTAGGCTTCGGCGCGCTTGGCGATGGAACGTGGATCACGATCATAGCCTTTGCCATCGGATGGCTCAATTACGTCGCATTGCATGAACAGCGTGGTCTCTTCCATGAACGGGTCGATATTGGCCGTATTTGGATCCGGCATCAACAACATGTCAGATGCTTCGATACCTTTCCAACCGGCAATCGACGAACCGTCAAATGCATGGCCGGATTCGAATTTGTCGATGTCAAAATGCGAAACAGGCACGGTGACATGCTGTTCCTTGCCCCTGGTATCAGCAAAGCGAAAATCAACGAATTTGACTTCGTTGTCTTTCGCCATCTTCAAGACCTCTGCTGCCGTCATTGCCATGCGAATCTCCTAAAATAAGCGGAAGTAATACGAGTAATACGAAATTTTTGAATTGATTTTGAACCAACTGGGTACGCATAAATCATGAATACTGACAAGCTTGAGCAAGATCAAAAACTCAGTCCAAAATGATAGCAGATTCCATGCCACAAGCCCGATCTAACCCAACGCTGCCTGATTGCCTTCGGGCACTTGGTTTTTACCTGCTTTCGACACTTACGAAGCGGTCTGCTGCGAGCACAACAAACGCACCAAACTAATGCATAAACGACTTAACGCACCATTTTTGTGAATTAAATAATTTCCACCCAATAAATGCACCAATTAAGTGAATCGTGTCGCATATGCAAAATTGCGCGCATCAAGCATCTTGCTTGAACATCGTTATAATTATTTTTATAACTACTTTTAATGGGATAAACGATGCATCCGGCACCTGACATACTTTCGATTGCCCGGCAGCGTGCGCAAGGCGCCAGTTTACCGTATGCCGGCGCAGTCACACCACTGGAAGCGCATGCACTATTGCAAGCCGACCCGAAAATCATACTGGTGGATGTGCGCACTAATGCCGAACGCGACTGGGTCGGCCGGGTAGCCATTGCCGAAACCCAGCATGCGGCGATTCAATGGAACCTCTATCCCGGCGGCACGCCCAATCCGGCTTTTCTTGAACAATTGGCGCACACCGCAGGCAAGGAAGCGACCCTGCTTTTCCTGTGTCGCTCCGGCGTACGTTCCCGGCACGCCGCCAAGTTGGCCACGGAAAACGGCTATCAGCATTGCTTCGACATTCTGGAAGGCTTTGAGGGCGACAAGGATGGCGCTGGCCATCGCAAGACCCTGACAGGATGGTGCAAGGCCGGTCTGCCGTGGGCAGGCGCCTGAATCACTGCAGCGACTGCCGCATTGAATGCCTTATTGCGCCTGCAACCACAGGATGCGCTTGCGCACAAAGTTGATATGGCTGCGCAGCCGGTACAGCTCTTCGGCAAATGAAAGCGGGAGCGAAATATGATTCGCCTTTTCCTCGATTTCATTCAATTGGGTCAACTGCTGTTGATACACGGCTGAACGCTGGTCAGCCGGCACATCTTCGATGGCTTGCTCGACTGCCCGCAATTTGCCATACCAGCGATAGACCCGCGAACGCACCTTCCACACATACAGCGGCGGCACGATGCGCGACAAGGGTAGCGCCAACGCGCCGACCGCGACAATCACAACCCACATACGCTCGAAAAAATTCGCCAGCCAGAATGGCAGGTAATGCTGCAAAAAGGAGGGCCCGGTCTTGTAGAATTTTTCCGCGTCGCGCGCCACCGGGATTTCAGTATAGCTGGCGGTCGGGAACTCCTTTTGGCGCTGGAACCAGCCGGCCTTGCCGTGGATGCCGGCCGCTGCCTGCACGAATAAATCAATCAAGGCCGGATGCAGGTCGGCACGCGCCACCAAGGTCGCGGTCGGCGCAATCAGATGATAATCCTTGGACGGCAGATTCTTCCCAAGATCGACGATGCCGCGCGGCAGCACCACATGCGACAGGAATGGAAAGCGCCGGGTATACGCTTCAGCCTGGGTAAAATCGAACAGTTCGATGCCCGGAGTTTGCAACAGCATCTGGACCAATGACGCATCCGGCGCTGAACTGAATACCAGCCCATCGATTTTCCCTTCCAGAAGCGCTACGGTGGCCGGTGTGTTTTCCAGTGCCCCGAGTGTCAATTCGTCCGGCTCGACATTATTGACTTCCAGCAGCTGCTTGAACAAGCGTGGCACCCCGGTGCCTTCCGGCCCGACATTGATTGCCAATCCTTTCAGTTGCTTTAATTCGGTAATCTGCCGGCCTGCGCGCAAAAATATCCAGACCGGCTCGGTAAACAAGCTGCCCAGCGAAATCAGCCCTTGCCGTTCAGCTTCATCTTGCGCAGTCGATCCACTTTGTACAAAAGCGAGATCGACACCGGATGCGCGGTCGTTCAGGCGCGCCAGGTTTTGCTGTGAACCGAGTGACGGCTGCAACACCACTGTGATCTTGTGTTTTGCCAGTGCAGCAGCATACTTTTTGCCGAACTCTTCATAGGCGCTATTTTCCTGGCCGGTTGAAATCACGACTTTTTTGGGCGGGGATGGATCGATCATCCAGTAGGCAAGCAGGCAGACTGTGATAATCAGCACCGTCACGGGGCCGGCCGTGATGATCAAATCACGAAAGGAAAACTCGGTAAATTTAAAAATTTTCGGCATGGCTGAAAGAATTGATGCAGTGCCGACACCATGCCAAGAAACGGATCGTTGCGCAAGAAAGATTTCGTATTGGAAAACAATCAATCAACGGCGCACTGCCGAGCCGCATGCCCGCTTCAGCGCCATGCAGTGCCATGCCTGCAGCAGCCATTCGGTTCGCCGGCACAAAAAAATGGGGTGACCATGTCACCCCAGCGAATATTCCGGACAGCTGCACCGCGGCAAAAGCATGCGCGCACCTCGGGCTACGAGGATTTTTTTTGCTGTTTTTTGGTATCTTCCGACAATAGCTTGGCTGCGATATCAAACCACTCTTCCGTCGGCAGCAAACCTCTGGAGATCGGCAACAGTTCGTCTTCTTCCTTGCTGAGGCGCTTGAGAAGGTTGTGACAATACAATTCCATTGCAGAACACACCTTCCGCACTTCGGATAGCCCCTGATCAAATGCCGCACGCAACTGTTCATGCAAGGAATGCAGGATATGCATGCCGCGTGAACTCAGGGATTCAAGTTCTGCCAGGATCGTGTCTGCTTCACGCGTGACTTTACGCAGCGCAGGAATCAGGTAAATTTCCACTTTCCGTTTATGGCAATACTCTTCGAACTGTTCCAGTTTCATCAACGCGTTTTCCACGCAATGCTGATTGATGCTTTGCAAATCGCGCAAAATTTCCTGAATTTGCATTTGCAGATTGGACAAAATATTACGGGCATTTTTTTGCTCTACAGATAATGCCGCAAGGGAATAAGTAGTCATCAACATGTCATATAACCTTTTCCACTTTCTCTCATTGTAATTATTGAAGGCAATGAAAAATTTCATTGCCTTTGTCTCTTATTATTGAATTTAGATAAGGATCGACTTAGTGATTAGCCGTGTAAGAAGTATAGAAATAACTTCCAAAAAGTTGTTTGAGATTGCTCAACACAGGCAAATAAGCTCCATTCACGTTTGAAAAAATTACACGCTCTCGCCTTCCAGGCAATCAAGCAGGAAGGTAAAAACTACTATTGGCCCATCATTTAAATGCGCCAATATTAGTTATCTTGAAATGGAATGGGTTCCGTGCGGTGACGAAATTATTCGAGTTTGACCGCGTGTTCACGCGTTGAATGGAAGGTCAATAGCGGCCAGCGTTCCTGTGTGTGCCGTAGATTGACGTTGGAAGTTGCCAAATAAGCCATGTTGCCGGCTGCATCATATGCGACATTGTTGCCGGCAACCGATTTTTCAAAATCTGCAATTGCCCGCTTGTCATCACTGGTCACCCAGCGTGCGCTGCTGATACTGGTGCCTTCGAATACCGCATCAACGCCATATTCATTCAGCAGGCGGCTGGCCACCACTTCAAATTGCAGCACACCGACTGCGCCCAGTACCAAGTCACCACTATGTACCGGCTTGAACACCTGCACTGCACCTTCTTCGCCCAATTGCTGCAACCCTTTATGCAATTGCTTGATCTTCAGCGGGTTGCGAATTCTGACTGAACGGAAAAAGTCCGGGGCAAAATAAGGAATACCGGTAAATTGCAATAATTCCCCTTCGGAAAAACTATCGCCAATCTGCATGTTGCCGTGGTTCGGCAAGCCGATGATATCACCGGCATAGGCTTCTTCCACT
>JAKFFK010000151.1:0-23283 GCA_036675285.1 Paucimonas sp.
CTTGCTGGCTTCATTCGGCTTGTTTGCCGCGCGTGCCTGTTCGGCATTGCTGGCGGACCGGCGGTCGGCCAGCTGCTGCGACAGCATCTGATTGAATGCGCCATCCGGCGCGGCGCTGCTGGACTGTTTTGCGCCCGGTTTCTGGCCTGGCACAACACTGCTGGTATTGAATATCGCTGGGGTCGGCATGGTGTCACCAATGGGTGGGCAATGATCGGTTATCGCTTGTAAAGCCTGCTGCGCGCGGCATGTTCATCCGTCTGCTTCTGGTCGCGCTTGTTTTCCTTGTGCAGCTTTTCCTTCTCGGCGCGGGTCGCCAGCGTATCGTAAGACATCCGCTTGCGTTCACAATCCTGCCATAGCTTGCGTTCAATATCGATGCGCCGTTTGGCATCTTGCACCACCGCCTGCTGGCCGGTGATCGCGGTATCGAGTTTTTCAATGAACAGCTGAAAATTGCGGTAATCCATTGCCGTCAATCCGGTTGCCTGGCTGTTTTGAAAACGGACTGCGTATTCGTCCCGGTAACCCAACAGCAAAGTCAGTTTCTTTTCGGTTTCTTCCGCGGCACGAATTGCCTCGCCAAGCTTTTTCGCTGCTTCATCGCTATCCTTGACTGCGAGTTCGATCAGGGTGTTAAGTGCTGAAAGATTGGCCATGATTCACATTCTACGAGCAATGGCATATCGTTAATTACGGGAATAGAGCGGTAAGTTGGCTCAAACTCTCGGTTATGCCGGCCTGCTCATTAATATCCTGTTGCAGAAATTTCTCGATTTTAGGAAATAGCGCAATCGCCTGGTCCAGCACCGGGTCGGAGCCGTGGCTATAGGCGCCCACGCTAATCAGGTCGCGGTTGCGCTGGTAGCGCGAAGTCAGTTGCTTGAGCCGGCGCGTCAGTTGCTGGTGCCCGGGATCGGTAATATTGTGCATGGCACGGCTGATCGACTGTTCAATATCGATGGCCGGATAATGTCCGGCTTCGGCCAGTTCACGGTTCAACACGATATGACCGTCCAGGATGGCGCGCGCCGCATCGGCAATCGGATCCTGCTGGTCGTCGCCTTCGGTCAACACCGTATAGAAAGCGGTGATCGAACCACCGCCCGGCTTGCCATTGCCGGCCCGTTCCACCAGCGCCGGCAGCTTGGCGAATACCGAAGGCGGATAGCCTTTGGTGGCCGGCGGCTCGCCAATCGCCAGCGCGATTTCACGCTGCGCCATCGCATAGCGAGTCAGCGAATCCATGATCAGCAACACATGCTGGCCTTCATCGCGGAAGTGTTCGGCAATTGCAGTGGCATAGGCGGCGCCTTGCAGCCGCATCAGCGGCGGCGTGTCGGCGGGCGCTGCCACTACCACCGAGCGCGCCAGACCAACTGCGCCGAGGATCTGTTCAATGAATTCCTTGACTTCGCGGCCCCGTTCGCCGATCAAGCCAACCACGATCACGTCGGCGCTGGTATAACGCGCCATCATGCCCAGTAATACGCTTTTACCAACGCCGGAGCCGGCAAACAGGCCCATGCGCTGGCCGCGTCCGACCGTCAGCATGCTGTTGATGGCGCGTACGCCGACATCCAGAATCTGCGAGATCGGCTCGCGCCCCAATGGATTGGCGGCGCGCACGTTCAGCGGCGCCGCATGGTGTGCGTTCAGAGGGCCGAGGTTGTCGAGCGGGCGCCCGGCGCCATCCAGCACCCGGCCCAGCAATTCGAAACCCACCGGCAGATGGCGGCCGCGATCGCTCGGGCGACGCCGTGGGTGCGTCACAGCGCCGGGGCGTGGCAGCGATTGCACCACTTCGACCGGAAATACGCGGGTGCCGGGGACGATGCCTTCGACATCGCTTTGCGGCATCAAAAACAGTTTATCGTCATTGAAACCAACCACTTCGGCTTCAATGCGCGCGCCGTTCGGCAGCGGAATGGTGCAGGCGCTGCCCACTGCCAGTTTCAGGCCGACCGCTTCCATCACCAGTCCGGCTACCCGGGTTACCCGCCCCGACACCTGCATTGGTTCGGCAATCGACACCAGTGCGCTGCAATCGCTCAGATAGGACTGCCAGCGCGCGCTGCGGGACGGCAGCATCATTCCAGCCACCCCGAATCCTTGCCCAACGCTTCGGCCAGACGCTGCCAGCGGGTATCCATTGCGGCATCAATCTGGTTACTGGCGGTTTCAATGCGGCAACCGCCGCGCTGTACCTGGTTATCCTCAACGATGCGCCAGCCTGCCTTGCTCAATTCGTCATGCATTTGCGTCTTGACGATGGCGGCGTCCAGCGGATGCAAAAACAGCAATGCCGGCTGCTGCAGGCTCGGCAGATAGCGGATCGCTTCGCTGACGATCGGGATCACCAGTTCAGGACGCACCGCCAGTGCGGTTTTCAGCATGGCCTTGGCCAGGTCGAGCGCCAGGTTCAGCACATCCTTGGCGATCACTTCGTCGGCACGCAAGACTTCTTCGCCCATCTGTTCAGCAATTTGCCGCAGCTTTTCTATTTCTGCCGCACCTTCGGCGCGGCCCTGGGCCAGGCCTTCGGCACGGCCATCCGCCAAACCCTCGGCGTGACCCTTGATGCGGGCCTCTTCGCGGATCGTGGCGATTTCTTCGATCGATACCTTGGGCGTGACAGCAGCGGCCGGCGCTGGTCGGGCGCTTGGACGATTGTCGCCAAAGGAATTCATTTCCCAGCGCTGGAAGGGCGATTGCTGTTCTTTCGGCAGGATATTAGACATAGGCGTCTTCTCCCTTCGCGCCCAGGATGATCTGGCCTTCATCGGCCAGGCGGCGGATGATTTGCAGGATTTCCTTCTGCTGCGTCTCGACTTCCGACAGCCGCACCGGCCCCTTGGATTCGAGGTCTTCGCGCATCATCTCGGCGGCGCGCTGCGACATGTTCTTGAAGAACTTTTCACGCAACTCTTCATTGGCGCCCTTGAGCGCCACGATCAGCGATTCGGACTGGACTTCGCGCAACAGTATCTGGATGCCGCGGTCTTCGATATCCATGATGTTGTCGAACACGAACATCTCATCCATGATCTTTTGCGCCATGTCGCTGTCGTAATTCTTCAAGTTCGACAGCACCGACTGCTCGGTTTCGCTGGACAGGAAGTTGAGGATCTCGGCCGCGGTGCGCACGCCGCCCATTGGCTTTTTCTTGATGTTTTCATTGCCCGACAAGAGCTTGGTCAGCACCTCGTTCAATTCGCGCAGCGCCGCCGGCTGCACGCCATCCAGCGTGGCAATGCGCAGTACCACGTCGTTGCGCAGGCGTTCGGTAAAGTGGTCCAGCACCTCGCAGGCATGGTAGCGTTCCAGATGCACCATGATGGTGGCGATGATTTGCGGATGCTCGTTGCGGATCAACTCCGACACTGATTGCGCATCCATCCACTTCAGGCTTTCGATGCCGCTCGAATCGCGGGTGCCGAGGATGCGGTTGAGCAGGGAAGCGGCCTTGTCGTCGCCCAGCGCCTTGGTCAATACCTGGCGGATGTATTCATCCGAATCCACACCGAGCGCCGAACTTTGCTCGGTTTCGGTACGAAAATCATCCAGCACCGCTTCCAGCCGGTGGTTTGGCACGGATTTCATGCTGGACATGGCTGCGCCGAGCTTTTGCACTTCGCGCGGGCCGAGGTATTTCATCACTTCCGCAGCCTCGTCCTCGCCCAGCGCCAGCATCAAAATCGCGCCTTTTTCTATGCCTGAATCACTCATTTGTGCCTACCCATGACTTGACCACATTCGCCACCAGTTTCGGATCGTCGCGCGCCAATTGCTTGGCCCGGTTCAGGTTATGTTCATAATTGCGCGGTAGGAATTCTGGCTGATCATCGACTTCTTCATCGACTTCGTGCGTTAATGGCGGCGGCGGTTTCAGGTTGTCGGAAATGCGCGCGAGCATGGGCTTTAATAGTTTGAAATAAAGGAACAGCAGTACGACAAGAGCGCCCAGCCAACGGCCGATTTCCTTGGCCATCTGCCAGCTTTCCGGCTGCTTCCAGAGCGGAATCGATTCGACCTTTTCCTTGTCCATGCCGGCAAACGGACTGTTGACGACATTGAGCGTATCGCCGCGGTCCTTGTTGTAACCCATGGCTTCCTTGACCAGATCGGTGATCTGATTCTTTTCAGCCTCGGTGAGCGCCCTGGCAGTGACTTTGCCGGTCTTGCTGTCGACTTCGCGCTTGTAGTTGACCACGACCGCCACCGACAGGCGTTTCAGGCCGCCCATCGGCTGCTGCACGTAGCGGATCGTTTTGTCGACTTCGTAATTGACTGTCATGTCCTTGTGCAGGCTGCTGCCGGGCGCGCCGGCTGCCGTGCCGGTGGCAGCCGTATCCGGGGTGGTGAGCGGCGCGGTGGCGGGTGTCGGCGGCTGGTTGGTCAGTGCGCCCGGCACGCCCGAAGCTTTGGCATTGGCCCCATTCGATGTTTCGCTGGATTGCTGGCTGCGCACCGATCCGGCATTCGGTCCCTGATTCGGCTTGTAGATTTCGGCAGCCTGTTCGCTGTGGGTGAAGTCGACATCGGCGGTGGCTTCGGCGCGCACGTTGTTGGCGCCGACAATCGGCGTGATGATCGATTCGACCCGCCTGACGATGCTTTGCTGCAGCTCCTGCACATATTTCAGCTGCGACGGATCAAGCCCATTGGCGCCGGGCTGCTTGTCCGATTGCGACAGCAGGTTGCCGTTCTGGTCGATCACGCTGACATTTTTGGGCGGCAAATCCGGCACGCTGCTGGCCACAAGATGGACCACGGCACTGACTTGCTGCTGGTCGAGCGTGCGCCCCTGATGCAGATTGATCAAGACCGATGCGGTCGGCTTCTGCTGGTCGCGCACGAATACCGACGCTTTTGGCAGCGCCAGATGCACGCGTGCGGCGGCGACCGCGCCGATGGCCTGGATCGAACGGGCCAGTTCGCCTTCCAGCGCGCGCTGGAAATTGACTTGTTCGAGGAATTGCGACACGCCCAGCTTCTGGTTTTCCATCAATTCGAAACCGACGTTGCCGCCCTTGGGCAAACCTTGCGCCGCAATTTTCAGACGCGCATCGTGTACCTGGGTTGCCGGCACCAGAATGGCGCCACCGCCTTCAGCGAATTTGTACGGCACGTTCATCTGTTGCAGGGAGGCGACGATGGCGCCGCCGTCACGGTCGGAAAAATTGGAAAACAGGACGCGGTAGTCCGGTTGCTGGCTCCACATCCATACGCCCGCCATGATCGCAACCACGAGCGCGGCGCCGACCATCAGGACCACATTGCGTCCGGCTGGTGATTGCGCAAACCCGATCACATTCGGTGTCAGGGCGCCTTCGGCTGCTACTGCCATGATGTGTCTCCCTGGTGGCTGCTATCAAGAATGATTCGATTCACTGGATTCTCCAAATGCACTTACCCTTTGCGGGTTTTAGCATATTGTCGGCGCTGGAATGAATTTCAATCCTTGGAATAGAGCAATATTTTCCTAGCTTATCAGAGCGCCGGGTTTTTGTGCGGATGCTAAGGTAGCGCTGTGAAAAGGCGTCATGCCTGTACTGACTGGATGGAGTTGCGATGAAGACCACGATGATCGATAGCAGCCGGATTGAAGCGATGATGGCACAGCTGAAGGCGGCAGCCGCGCGGCCGCAGGGCGGCATCAATGCGCTGGCGCCCGATGCCGGTGCGGCCGCCGTCAAAAAGGCTGGTTTTGGCGATGCATTGAAGGCATCGCTGGACCAGGTCAACCAGACGCAGCAAAAATCGGAACAGCTGGGCCAGGCCTTTGTGATGGGAGATGACAAGGTGAGCTTGTCGGATGTGATGATCTCGATGCAAAAGGCGAATATTTCATTCCAGGCCACTGTCCAGGTGCGCAACAAGTTGGTGTCGGCCTATCACGACATCATGAACATGCAAGTGTGACCTAAAACATTTGTTTTTAATTGCTTGCGCTGGGCGGGAACACGTTTCAGCAGGTGCCTGGCTCAACGCTATCAGTTTGTATCCCTGTCACGAAAAAGTTGCCCGGGCTCGCCAGTCATGCCGTCGAAATGGGTAAATGGGCCATTCTGGCAGCAGCAGATCGATGCTGGACGCACATCGCCAGTGCGCAGCTTACTTGATCATGCCGCCGGCCTTGGCATTTTGTTCACGTTCCAGCTTGGTGATATAGCGCTGGATCGCTGCCAGCATCGCCGGCGGCAATTCAATGAACAGGCAGCCGATACGGCGCACGATTTTGCCGGTGGGTAGTGTTATATCCTGAGAATTGCGGACCTGCAGCGCCGTCACGACCACGGTATTGCCGGGCAAATGAATCCGGCAATCCTTGTAGATCTGGCCAGTGGTATTGTCCAGGCTTTTCTGGTCATCGATGAGCGCGATGCCGCCGCCGCTGACGTTTTGCAAGGTCAGCGTAACGGTTTCGATGCCGAGTTCATGTTGTACCGGTATGGTGCAGCGCACCGGGTTGCTGATCGATGTCTGTACCCGATAGAATTCGCGCCGCTGCAAACGGATGAGACTTGCCGGAATCGGCATTTGCAAAGCGGCCCGGTCCTCATACATGCATTCCTGAACGTCTGCTGCAAAAAACAGGATGCGGATATGATCCAGCACCGTTTCAAAGGAAATGTTATCGCTTTCGACAATCCGCCGGTTCATTGCCGGATGGGGCGCCGAATCGATCAGCAGGAGGTTGGATTCCTCATCAATGTCAAGCACCGAGGTAACCACCGCTTCCGGGCTGCCGTTGATCAACATCGTGAGCATCTGGCGCTGTTCCTGGAGCGAACGCAGCAAGGCAATGATTTCCCGGCGCGAATGAATCTGGTAAGGGCTCAATTCCTGCGTTTTGACGTGATCCGGATTGATGATTGTTCGCATCTTATTCTGTGCAAATGGGTGGGAGTTCAACAGCTGCTAAGGAATTAACTAGGTATCATACCTTGTCGCCGTCCTGTTGCCCAGATTCAAGATGATATAACCACGCCAGCAGTTCCGCCACGGCGCGATACAGGGCCGCTGGAATATGCTGGTCCAGGTCAACTTGCATCAATAGCGCCACCAATTCCTTCGATTCGTGCACAAAAACGCCATTTTGCCGGGCGCGCGCGATGATTTCCTCGGCGATCATGCCACGGCCCTTGGCCACGATCTTGGGCGCCGTGTCGCCGCTCAAATAGGCAATCGCCACGGCATTTTGCAGGGAATAATCAGGCTTTTCCATCTTGATTCACGATCAGTGCCTCCAGCGGCGAACCGGCTGCGGCGAGCGCCTCGGCCAGTTCGCCGCCATGTGCGCGCAATACCGATGCACTTTCCGGCGAAGCGGTGCGTACCAGGATGCTGACACGCTCACCGACCAGGTGAATGGTGGCAGAGACCTGGCCCAGGCTCGGCAATTCGAATTTCACTGCACTTTGCCAGGACTGCTGTTCAGGCTGCGCCGATTTGCCGTCCGGCGCATTACGGCTGACTTCCCATTCCATTTTCTGGCCCGGCCATAATTCGCCTTGCCACATGAAGCGCTGCGTTTCCAGCGCATTCAACTGGGCATTGATTAATTGCGAAGAGGGTGAATTCAGGTTTTGCGCCATCGGGTCAGCGGTCGACTTTTGCATCACTTCCTGCATCAGCCTGCTCAGATGCGCCTCGGCCGCCTGTTGCTGCGTCAGTGCATCGGCCCCAGGTTTCAGGAAATTACCGGTACGCGCCTGCAATTCCGCCATCAAGTCAGTCAGCGAGCGTCCGCTGCCGGTCCATTGCTGGACCAGGTGGCGCAACAGTGCCGATTCGGTCTGGCTCGGGTCGGCCATGTTCGATGCACCGGTTGCTTGGCGTGCCTGCGGCTCACGCAGCAAGGCTGCCAGCGAGCGGCTGCCGGCGGCCCATTGAGCCAGGTGGGATTCATAAAAGAGGCCGCTGACATCGACCGCGTCCTGCAGTGCGGCGGCGACCTGCGGCGAACCGGCGGCAGGCGAGGGCAGTACCGGCACGCGGCCGACCAAGGCAGCGGACGAGCCGTTTTGCTGCGCTGACTGCAGCAGCCGGTCAATTAAGCGGGCGGCGGAACTCAGGTTGGCGGGGGCATCCCCGGAATGAGCATCGGCGGCTGCTCCCAGCAAAAAAGTCGGGCGCGGCTGGCGCTCCAGCAGCGTCATGGCGAGATCATCGCCGACCTTGGTGCCGACCGGCAGCGACATCTTGGCCGATGTATTGGCCAGACGTACCAGGAAGGTGCCGTCGGTCAGGCGTTCCATCACTTTTGCCGGCACCTGCTGACCCAGCGCAATCTGGTTCAGGCGGTGGTAGACCTCTTGCCGTGCATCGCCGCTGCGATTGACCGGCGCGGGCGCCTCGACATAGCCTACGGCCCGTACCCCTGCGATATCGGCCCGCGGCAGCATGATCAGCCTGGCTGACTAGCGCCGTAGGCCTTTGACAGCTTGCGTTCGGTACCGGTACTGTTAATGAGCTGGGACAGTTGCGCCATCCATGGCTGGGTCAGGTTGCGGATCTCGCGGTCATCGGCCAGGATTTTCTGAATGATCTGGACTTTCTTGGCACGCACCACGCCGCTCAGCGGCACCGGTGGTTCACCGCTGCGCAGGATTTCGACATGGCTTGCGCAGCGTGACTCCAGCGCCACCAGTTGATCCCAGTCGCCGCTGCGCGCAGCGGCCAGCATCTGGTCGGTGATCGTTGCGACCGTTTCGTACAGAGAAATGACTTCTTGGCTATTCATCATGGATTACGCCTTTACCAATCGGGATGTCTGTGGCATCAACGGGTCTTGCACTGGCCTCTGGGGTGCTGATGCAAGAGGCGCCACGGCCGGTACTTCGCCAATGGTTTCCCAGGATTGCTTCAGTTCCTTGAGCAAGCCATGAATTTCATTCAGCATTTCCGGCTGATTATTCAGGTTTGCCAGCAGCAGCCGATGTGTCATGTATTCATACAGTGCATCAAGGTTTTGCGCGATCGTGCCACCAACCTTTTTGTCTAGGCTGGCACGCAAGCCGTTGTCGATAATTGAGATGGCTTTGGAAATGGCTTTGCCCTTCTCAGTGATGTTGCCATTCTGCATATACTGTTGGGCGTTGCTGATTGCGGCTATTGCGCCGTCGAACAGCATGACAATCAATTTGTGTGGGCTCGCGGCTGCTACACCGGTTTCTACCCCAACATTGGCATAAGCATTTGCGCCGTATTTTGCAGTTCCGAACATGTGCTGTCTCCAATTATTGGTTATTCAAGTTGGACAATGAAGCCAACTGTTGTGTCAGGTATGAACTGGTGTTTCCCATGTTGGCCAGCATCACGTCCAGCGCGGTGAATTGCTTGCGATAGCGTGCTTCGATGTTCACCAATCGCTTGTTGATCACCTCGCGTTGCGCATCGATATCCTTAATGGTCCGGTTGAGACCATCGGTGCGGCCCGATATCAGGCCGCTGGTGCCGAGAAAGGTGCCCACCAGCGTATTGAGCTGGGACGCATAACCGTTTGAAAAATCGATGCTGCCGCGTGCGCCGATGGCGCCGCCGGATATCTGGATTTTCAAACCTTCCGCGCTGCTGCCGGTGGCGCCCGTCAGGAACTGGCCTGATCCCAGCGCAACGATGCCATTGATGGTGCCGGCGACATCAACGCCGACGCTGGCCGCTGGATTCGCTCCCAGTAAATCGGTGGCGCCGCCACCGCTGATAGTTACCTTGGATGCAGAGCCGAAACGATTGGACGTCACACTCAATACGCCGCCGGTTTGTGTCACACTGACCGAAACACCTGCGGATGAAAATGCCGAAACACCGTTGATCATCGATTGCAGATGCTTGCTCAATGCGTCAGCGGTATAGGTTCCTGCGGCCAGCTTGATGGTGGAGCTTACGCCATCGATCGTCAGGCTCAGCGCATCATTGACACCGGCTGCGATGGTCGTGTTGGCCGCGGCCGAGCCGGTAATCTGACCCTTGCTTGCCAGTGTCGTGACAATCAGGGCGTTATTGCCGGCCTTGGTCGCTGTGCTTGAACTGACAAAGCTGACCAGGCTATCGGTCGGCGTGCCGGCGGTCGCAAACAGTTTGCCGATATCTGCCGGATTTTTGTCAATTGCCGATTTCAGCTTGGCCGAATCGAGCGCCAGGGTGCCGTCCTTCTGGAACGAAATGCCGACTTGCGACAAATTGACCAGCCCTCCGGTCAGTCCTTCCGGCTGGGTCGAAAACATGCGGCGCATTTCATTCTGGATCGTGCGCGCGGTCGCGTCGCCAATCAGCGGGCCACCGGTCTTGGTCGCGGCGTTGTATCCGGTCTGATATTTGAGCGTGCCGTGCAGTTCGTTGTACGACTTGATGAAGGCGTTCACCCCAGCCTCGATCGATGCAGTATCGCGCGTGACCGAAATCGAGGTGCTACCGACTTTGCCCAGCGTCAGGGTAAGGCCGTCAATCGTGCTGCTCAAGGTATTGGTCGCATTTTTTATGTCGATGCCGTTTACCTTGAGCAGGGCATCCTGGCCGACAGTGTTTTGCGTGAGATTTTGCACACCCGCCGGGTCATAGGCCAGCAGATCCTGCAGCGCCGCGTCGCCAGTCACCGAAATCTTCATGCTTGACGTGGCGCCGGTCTGGGTCGATGTCAATACCAGCCGGTTAGGTGATGCGCTGCCGTCGGACACGATGGTGGCCGTGACGCCCATGCCAGCCTTGTTGATGGCATCGCGGATACCCTGCAGTGAATTGTTGCTGCTGTCGATGGTCACCGTGCCTGTAGGCTGGATGGCATCCTGCTCGAAGCTTGCGGCACTGTATAGGCCGTTGGCCAGCGTGCCACCGGCAATCGTTCCGAATTGGAAGCTCAATGTGGTGCTGCCGCCGGCGCCGATTGCGCCGCTGGTGCTTGCCTGGCCGGCAGTAGAGATCGATTGCGCCTGCGCACGCTGGATAACTTCAATATCGTACTTGCCAGGCGCTGCAGTGCTGCCGGCTGTTGCTGTCGCAATTGTGGCATCGGTCGTGGTGGTGCCAAGCTGCTGGAATTTGGACAGACTGCTCAATCCGCCGATTGTCGATTGAAAGGACGACAGCGCGCTGCTCAGACTGCCATAAGCAGAGAGCTTGGATTGATAACTCGATTCTTTACTGGCAAGAACGGTCAGCGGCCTGCTTTCGGCCTGCATCAATTGCTGGACGATGCTGTTGACGTCGAGACCGCTGCCGATACCGGATGAGGAAATGGCCAAAATGTCTCCTGCGTAAAGTCTTAATATATATCGTTATCGGCAGAATCAAACCAGACTTTAGAAGGGTTTTACTTGGCTATTTCAGATTTATGGCGGGGGAGCGGCGACGTGCAGGCATGATGATCCATTTCGCGCCTATTGTTGGGCTCGTAAGGAGATGAAATACAGAGGAAATACAGAGCCCATGAAATCAAGGGCTTCCTTGCCATATTTTTACTAAAAGCTAATCTATTGATAATTCCATATTGAAACAATCAGTAAGAACTCAGGCACGCAGGCTGATCAAGAGGCCTTGCACTCGATCCATTGCCTTGGCAATCTCCAGCGTTTCGGCCGATGGCATTTGCCGGATCAGCTCTTTCGTTTGTTGATCGACAACTTTGACAATGGTGCGCTTGGATTCCTGGTCAATCGAGAACTCCAGCCCCGGTGCCAGTTTCTGCAAGGTTTGGTTGATGCTGGCGACTGCCTGCGTCAGTTGGGCTGCACTCGGCTGCTGGGTATCAGGCAGCTCAGGAGTAATGCTTGATGCGGTTGCCGCTGTGCCGGTTGCAGCGACGCCTTTGGGTAACTGTCCCAAGGCCGCCAGAGCGGCGCTGCCAGTTGGTTGAATATTCATGATTGCCTCCCTAAAGGGCAAAAACCCGGCCGATGTACCGGCCGGGTTGCTACGGTCGAACTACGGTCGATTAACCGCGCAGCAGGGCCAGTACGCCGTTTGGCAGCGAATTTGCCTGGGCCAGCATCGCGGTGCCGGCTTGTTGCAGGATCTGGCCGCGGGTCAGGTTCGCTGTTTCAGACGCGAAATCGGCGTCCATGATGCGCGAACGTGATGCGGTCAGGTTTTCCGAGTTGGTCGACAGGTTGGTAATGACGGACTGGAAGCGATTTTGCACGGCGCCCATCTCAGCACGGGCCGAAGTAACAGAAGTCAACGCTTTGTCAACCAGGCTAATTGCCTGCTGCGCACCAGCGACGTCAGAAATATCGAGATCGTCGACAAAACTTGCTGCAGGCGCGGCAGCAGTCGGCGTTGCAAGGGTACCAGCTGTAGCGCCAACCCAGGTGCCGGCAGCGTAGGTAATTGCGTTGAACGTGCCGTCGTCTTCGACGCGTCCCTTGATCGCAGTGGTTTTGATGGTGCCATCGGCCTGGACTTCAGCGTAGACGCCATGCTGATCCATCTTGTCATTGATTGCTGCAGCCATCGCCTTGTTCGCAGCGGCAAGCGTGTCGGCGGCGACGCCGGTAGCCTTCACCTCGATGTCGGCAATTGTAATCGCCGTGCCGGTGCCATCGGTAATCGTTGCGCCGGTGACGGTGATATCGGCATCAGTGCCACCAGCGGTGCCTGCGGTAATGGTGTTGCTGTCGAATACCACGCCACCCAGAGCTGCGGCGTTGGCGTCGACGATCTTGTTGACACCGATCGTTTGACCGGCATCGGCGCCGACTTGGAACAATGCGCCGGAGAAGCTGCCGTCCAGAATCTTGGTGCCGTTGAAGTTGGTCTGGTTGGCAACGCGGTCGATTTCGGAGTACAGCTGTTTGACTTCGGCGTTGAGTGCTTCGCGGTCGCTGGCGGAGTTGGTTGCATTGGCCGATTGCACAGCCAGTTCGCGGATACGCTGCAAGTTGTTACCTATTTCACCCATTGCGCCTTCAGCGGTCTGGGCCAGCGAGATGCCGTCGTTGGCATTACGCACAGCCACATTCATGCCGCGGATCTGGGTGCTGAAACGCTCGGAAATCGCCAGGCCGGCAGCGTCGTCCTTGGCGCTGTTGATGCGCATGCCGGAAGACAGGCGTTGCAGGGAAGTGTTCAGGGCGGATTGCGAAGTCGTCAGATTACGCTGGGCATTCAGCGAAGCGATATTGGTGTTGATAATTGCAGCCATGTTAATTCTCCTTTAAGGTTCCGTTGTTTCCGGCTCAGGTTCTGTCAACCTGGTTTGCTGCGCTTCGTGCTGCGAATCAAACCGTGTTGTTATCTTTATCGGGCGGTACTGGAAAAAGTTTAGCCTTGAAGAAACTTTTATTTTTCCAGTCTCGCTCGATACATGAGCCAGACATACCTTTGTCGGTCGTTACCTGGAATTTCTTTAAGGTAATTTCCATGATTTTTGATACAAATATTCCTAAAAAGCACCCTTCAGTTTTCCCAAAGCCAGCCGTGAAGAGCGGCGCTCGCGCTAGAAGCTTGATGGGGTAAAGATAATTATTTCACCATCAAAAAACCTTCTCGAAAGAAGGATTTTTGATTGATCGGGGCTGCTGTGGGTCCTTGGACGGACCAGAATCGGCAGCGCTGGACTCGGTGTCCTTGCTGTCATTGTTGTCAAATCAACAGTGTGCAGGCATTGGCGGCGTGCGCTGAGCGCACGGAACTGGGGCGGATGGCGGATCTTTGGAAGCTTACGGAGGATGGTACGCGCAGCGCACGCTACCTTGGTGCAGCCGATATGATCTATTCAGCCGCGACCACGCGGTTCTTGCCGGCGTGCTTGGCTTTGTACAAGGCGTCATCGGCGCGCTTGATCACCGCGGTCTGCTCTTCGCCGGACTGTCTTAATGCCACGCCGGCGCTGAAGGTGATCAGCAGCCGCTCATGCCGGTGCATGAAAATGCGCTTGGTCAGTTCACGCTGCAGCCGGGTGACGGTCTGCATGGCGGATTCCAGTGTGGTCTCGGGCAGCAGGATCAGGAATTCCTCGCCGCCGAAGCGGGCGATGACGTCCATGGTGCGCAAGGTTTCCTTGATCACCCGTACCAGATGGATCAGCACTTCGTCGCCGGCCAGGTGGCCATAGGTGTCGTTCAAACGCTTGAAATCATCCAGGTCGAGTAGTGCAATGCACAAGGGCGTCTTGCGCCGGTCGGCGCGTGCCGCCTCGCGTTCGAACACGTCGTCCAGGCCGCGCCGGTTCAGGCTGCCGGTCAACTGGTCTTCGCGCACCAGTTCGCTCATCTGCTCCAGTTGCGATTCGAGCGCGTGGATGCGGTTTTCCGCTTCCTGCACTTCCTGCCTGGCGGCGACCATGTCATCACGCGAGCGCAATGCCTCAAGCTGGGCGTTGCGCGTATCGCGCATCACGTCGTCCAGCAGCTGATTGAGCGTCAAGATGTCGGTCGTCTGGCTGATCTTGCGCGAATAGCCATCCATTTTTTCGTGATACTCGCCGGTGCTGGCGGCAACGGCGCCGAGGCGGTCAATAAAGGTCAGCATCATGTTTTTCACCGTTTTTTTAGCTTCTGCCAGGCTATGCTTGAGCAAGCCCTGTTTATAGATCACTTCCTTCATGCTGCGGGTGGCGTCCTGCAATACCACGTAATCCACCGGTCCCGACAACAGGTTTTGCACGCTGTCGATCTGGCCGCGCAGCCAGCTGTCGTCTTCCAATAGTTCGCCGATATTTTCCAGCAAGAGCTTGAACAGGCGCAGCAGCAGTTCCTGCTGTTCGCCCATGTCGCCGCTTAACATTTCAATCTTGAAGCACAGTTGTTTCAAGCGGCCGGCGACTTCTTCCAGTGCCGGATCGGTGGTGGCATCCTTGACCGACTGGGCCAGCGATTCGGATTCCTTGGCCAATGGCGGTACATGCTGCAGCAGCGTGACAACCGCAAACACCAGGATGCGCGACAGCAGGTCGCGCAGCAGATCGGCTTGCGGCTCGGCTTCTTCAACTCTGGCAGATTTTTTAACCACCGGCACCGGCACTGCAGTGGCAACGGCAGCAGTCAGGCTGGCATACTTGTCGATCAGCTGACTCAAGTGTCGGCTGTATTCTTCCCAGTTCTGCGCCTTGGCCGCTTGCTTGAAGTGATGGCCGGCAGCGGCCAGTTCAACCGGTGCATTCAACAGGCGATCGGCAAACGCGACCAGTATCGATTCGGCATTCGATTTGCCTGGACTGCCGTTGATAACGCCGGTGATTTCTTCGTAGATCTCGCGATAGGCATCCGGTGTCGGTGCAATCCGGCGCAGCGCCAGACGTCGAAACGCCTCGCGCGCAATATCCGCCGGATTTTGTTCCTTTGGCTTGTCGGATTGAGTTGCCATTGTTTTTTACTGGGCTTATCGGTTTCTGGCTAGTTTCGCAATCATATGTGCGTTGCAAGCACCGTAGTGGGTCGAAAAAGCAGGCAAAGTCGTGTCAATTCGCTGTTTGAACCATGTATGGCCAAGACGCCGCTGCGTGCTGGAGGGAGTGGGCCCGGAGGCAGTATCGGAAAAATCGACGACGAGGGCGGGAAGAGGAAGGTATTGCGGCGCAGTGGAAAACTATTCTTCCACCAGATGGTTTTTGATGGCGTAATGCGTCAATTCCGCATTGTGCCGAAGTTTCATTTTTTGCAATAAACGGGCGCGATACATGCTGATGGTTTTGACCGACAGCAGCAGTTCACTGGCAATATCGCTGACCGTCTTGCCCGAGGCAATCATGGTTAGCGTCTGATACTCACGGTCGGACAGAGTTTCATGCGGCGGTATTTCCCGGTCATCGTCGATCTGGTTCGCCAGTTCCTGCGCTAGCGTGGCACTCACGTATTTGCGTCCGGCGGCTACCTGGCGGATCGCATTGACCAGTTCGGCCGGCGCACTTTGTTTATTCAGATAGCCGGCCGCTCCAGCTTTCAAGGAACGGATTGCATACTGATCTTCGCGATGCATGGTCAGCATCAGTACGATCAGTTTCGGCGCTTCCTTCCGGATCTGTTTCAAGACATCGATACCGTTTCGGTCAGGCATGGATATATCTAGCAACAATACATCGCATATTCCCTGACGCACCAACTTGACCGCATCCAGACCATTTTCCGCTTCGCCTGCCACAACGATATCCTTGGTGTCGGCGAGAATTTGCTTTAAGCCTTCGCGCACGATTGCGTGATCATCCGCAATCAGAATTTTGATGGTGTCCTTGGAACTCATTTGCTATTTTATTATCCGGTCGCCAGCCACCTCGATCATGCAATTCACTGTTGATGAAATGTCAATCGATCCATGGGCAATGATTGCTATTGTTTATTGCAATCATTATTGCCGATTGGCAGCATACGTCAAGCAATTGCCAGCGGAATTCGGATCATTACAACACAGCCACCCGTCGGCGACGCTTGCAACGTCAGCTCGCCACCCAGCGCATTGGCCCGTTCGATCATGCCGCGAATACCGAACGACTTTGGCTTGATCCGGTCTTCTGCCGCCATTCCCCGGCCATCGTCGCTGATCTCCAGCCGGATATTGCGGTTGGTGCGTGACAGATTCACTTTTACCCGGCTGGCACCGGCATGCTTGCTGATATTGGTCAGCGCTTCCTGAAAGATACGAAACAACGCAGTCGCCTGATCCAGGTGCAAGTCGATTTCCTTCTTGTTGGATGTCACGACACAGGGGATGCCGACCTGTTTTTCGAATTCGCGCGCTTGCCAGTCAATTGCCGCGACAATGCCGAAATCGAGTATCCCGGGGCGCAGGTCGCCGGCAATGCGGTGTATCGATTCGATCGTGCGATCCACCAGTGAATCGACATATTGGGTTTTCTCGATCAGCGCGGCATCGTCTTGCGGCAGCCGTTTTGCCAGTAGCGCCAGCGCCATCTTGATGGCCGTCAGGTTGCCGCCCAGGTCATCGTGAATTTCCCGGGAAATGCGGGTGCGTTCCTGCTCCTTGACCTTTTCGACATGCGCCGAAAGCTCTGCCAGCTGTTCCCGTGAACGCTTGATTTCGCTTTCCTCCAGCTTGCTCTGCGTAATATTGGTCATGATGCCTTCCCACTGGATATCTTCACCAATCAGGGCACGCGGCGAGCAACGCAAGTTGATCCATTTGATGTCGTTCCACTGCGCGATCCAGATCCGGCCTTCCCAGTTCCAGCTCTTGATGCCGGCAGCCGAAGCTGCCATCGACTCCAGATACCAGGCGCGGTCTTCCGGCACGATCAGGTCAAGAAAGAGTGCCGGGTTGTCATGCAATTGCTGCGGCGTGATGCCGAGCAGTGCCTGGCAGCCCTCGCTCAGATAGGGGAAGGTCAGTCCGCCGTCTTTTTTCAGCAGGCATTGAAATACCAGGCCCGGTGTATTTGAGACGATAGCGTGATAGCGTGATTCGGAGAGTTGCAAAGCCTGCGCTGATTCATAACGTGCGCTCAGGTCATTGCCGATCGCGATGATGGCCGGTCTGGTTGCGGACGGCACATGAAACAAGCGAAATTCGATCGGGTAAATTGAGCCATCGCGGCGCACATGGATGGTGGTGAAGCTGGCCTGGCTAACTTCACCTTTTTGCAGCGGGTGCAGTATCTTGGCAAAGATATCGGCAGTCAAATCCTCGGCCAAGTCGATCGGCGTCATGCCCATCAATTCCTCTGGCGAATACTGGAGATTGCTTTGCGCCGCCTGATTGACTTCCAGGAAGCGCAAGCTGCTGCAATCAAATGCATAAATCTCGCTGAATGAACCCTGCAAGATCACCGGCAGCCAATCGGTCTGCGGCATGGCGTTGTTTTTATCTATCATTGATCTGTGCGCGCAAAGACGCATGATTACATTGTAATCTTGTTATTGTGCCTGAATCGTGCTCCGGCGAACGCAAAAATTGCGCAGCGTGGCTTGGCAAGGCTGTGGGCCAATATGGTCAGCCCATTTTTTATGTTTGTGTCATCTCTGGCATCCGGCGCCGCTTGCGAATAGCCGCGCCCCCGAACTTATAATCCATGCGTTCATCCTCACCGTATTGCTTTGATGTTTTTCCGGGCTGCCGTTGCATCAAATTGTTTATCGGGCATGTCTTGAAATCAGGGTATGGATATCCTACATTCTAAATGGGAGCGAAGCTCCACGCTGTTTATTCAATGATAGGAGGCAATGATGAATATCGTCAGACGTGATAATTCACCGCTTTCAACCTATCGCCCGACATCGATTGACGACCAGTTCGGACGTCTGGTTGAAAATATGTTTGCAGATTTTTTTGCGCCATTCGCGCCGTATTCTTCTTTGTCCAGGCGCAATGATGCGGATGTGTTCAGCCCGCACTTGAATGTGGTGGAAACTGAAAAGTCCTATGAAGTGGAAGCAGAATTGCCTGGTGTGAAGAAGGAAAATATCAAGGTTGCCATCGACAATCGGCGGGTGTCGATCGAAGGCGAGGAAAAGCGCGAATCAGCGCAAAATGAAGGTGGAAATGTTGTATATGCAGAGCGTTCGATCAGAAAATTTGCACGCAACTTTACGCTGCCGACTGAAGTCGATGAGGCTGGCGCTCAAGCCAAACTTGAGAATGGCATCTTGATGCTGAGCTTGCCAAAGAAGCAATCGGCACAGGCGAAAAAGCTGACGGTGCAATAATCATGCAATCATGAGTATTTGATTTTACAGGCCGTACCAGCATGGACGGCCTTTTGTTAATCTGTTTATTACGCTCGTGGCGGTTCTTGCCGCCAGCCTTTTGTCCATGCCGATGACAACAGGCGATCAGTAATGCGGTTACTTGATGCATGCCAGGCATTTTAGTGCGCGTCGCTTCTGGGCGAATCCTCCACATGCATTGCATTCTTCCAGGAATGCAATGCCCGGCTTCCGATCTGCAGCGCTGTTCCTGACTATCTTATGCGCGATGAATGTCAGTGTCATATTGCGTGAACGCGTCAAACCCTTCTATGAATGAAACTGCAAATAATTTCATGCGGTTTTATAGTGCGGAAAAGTCTTTCGCAGGTTTTTTGGTTTTTGCTGGCGCCGGATGCGCAAGCGGTTCAGCGGGCGGAGTAAGTGGTTCAGCAGGTGGCAGAAGCGGTTCCGGCGGCGGGGTCAGCGGCTCTGGAGCGGGCGGCTGTTGTTGCACTTGCCCTTGCTCATGATTTTTCATGAAAACTCTCCTGGGCTGATTGGAAAATTCTGTCTGCACAACCATCAAATAATGACTGGAAAATGCTGGTTCCGTTTCAATCAATTCTTGACGAGCAGATCAGGATCAACATAAACGGCCGCCTGTCATACCACAATAAGAGCCCGACCCAAATTTCCTGGTACAGCCTTACTCTTTTACTTCCATGTTCTTGTGCGCCAGAAATTAGACAGCCCAAGGGAGTACTAATAATCGTAATGGCGACCGCGTGCAGAATTGGCTGCATAGCTGCGTTTTGAACGTTTGCACATCGGCATATGGCGCGTGTTGGTGCGTGTTTTGCTTGTAATGCGAGCTTGTTTGGCCGGGTTTGTGAGCCCAGAACGTGGGAAAGGCATGAGAATTGCGCAAGTCGCTCCGCTGTTTGAAAGAGTGCCGCCTGAGGCATACGGCGGCACCGAGCGGGTTATTGCGGTTTTGACGGAAGAACTCATCACACAGGGGCATGAAGTCACGCTCTTTGCCACCGGCGATTCAGTGACCCGTGCCCGGCTGGTCGCAGCGGTTGATCACGCCTTGCGCGACGAGCGTATGCAACATTCTTGGCTGGCTTATCATACGATTCAGATGGATATGGTCGGCAAGCATGCAGCCGATTTCGATCTGATTCATTTTCACACCGATTACTTCCATTTCCCGATAACAAGGCAGCTTGGCGTGCCGCATCTAACCACCTTGCATGGGCGCCTGGATTTGCCGGAGCTGGTGCCGCTTTACCAGTATTACCGCAAAATTCCGCTGGTATCAATCTCGGATAGCCAGCGTACGCCTTTACCTTGGGCAAACTGGTGCCGCACCATCTATCACGGCTTGCCGGTGCCGGATTCATCGTATTTGCGTGATCCGCAGGAATACTTTGCATTTATCGGCCGGATCTCGCCAGAAAAGAGGGTGGACCGCGCAATTGAGATTGCCGTTCAATGTGGTGTGCCGCTGTATATCGCTGCCAAAATCGATAAGGAGGATGAAGATTATTATAAGCAATGTGTCCGGCCACTATTGCACCATCCGCTGGTTCATTTTCTCGGTGAATTAAGCGATCAGGAAAAGCTCAAACTACTGGGGCAGGCAAAAGCGCTGCTATTCCCGATTGACTGGCCCGAACCATTCGGATTGGTCATGATCGAATCTTTTTCCTGTGGCACGCCGGTTATCGCATACCGGCATGGTTCAGTTGCCGAGATCATGGAAGAAGGCATCACCGGGTTTATCGTGAATGATCAAGAACAGGCTGTCTATGCGGCGCGCAACATTGGGAAAATCGACAGGAAAAAATGCAGGAATTCCTTCGATCGGCGTTTTACGGTTACCCATATGGCCAGCAACTATGCAAGTCTGTATCGCAAGTTGATGGACGGCTGGAAACCAAGCGTAATAGTTTGAACGCTTGAGCATCGCATAGCAAGCGTGCCAGGCAATAGGAGCGATACGCCGGCGTAGAAGGCCTTGGCATGGCGCGCAGTTCAGTTCGACTTGGATTCACTGTGCGGGCCGCAAGGCAAGTCGATGCAATCCAGCCAAAGATGCCTTGCCCAATGTTCCAAATGTCCTGACTGTCGGAGGATCCATGGTCGATAAAATTCAGCTGAATGAACAGTGGTATATCCTTGCCACCTCCTCGCCGAGCGATGAGCGCCGCCGCGTGCTCAAGCACAATGAAATGTTTGCGCTCTTCGATCGCTTTGGCGACATCCAGTCGATTGGCTTGGGAGAAGAGGGGATTTATCGGGGCGATACCTGCTTTCTTTCACATCAGGAAATGCTGATTGACGGTGTGCGGCCGATGTACCTGAATTCGACGGTGAAAGACGATAACGGGCTTTTCATCATCGAGTTGATGAATCCCGATCTCCATGCGGATGGAAAGCAAGCAATCCATAAGGGGGATTTGCATATTGTCCGCGCCAAACTGCTGTGGGATAACACCTGCCATGAACATCTGCGAGTCACCAATTTCGGCCTGGCACCGATCGATGTGACGCTGTCGATCGAATTCGGCTCAGATTACAAGGATATTTTTGAAGTACGCGGATTCAAGCGGAGCCAGCGAGGCACCGACCTTCCGCCACAGGTCAATGAAAAGGAATTGTTGCTCGGATACCGGGGCCTGGACCAAAGTATCCGAACCACCCGCATACGCTATGACCCGGCACCCACGCTGCTTACCGCAGATCGGGCCGAATTCCAGATTTCACTGCAGCCGCAAGGCGAGGCCCATCTGTATCTGGCGATCAGTTGCGAACTGGAACGCGAACCGGCAGCGCAGCCAGTCGATTTCTTCAGTGCATTCAGCAGCCTTAACCAGAGTGTTGGCAATTGCTTGAATGAGCGTTGCAAAATCGTTACATCGGATCCGCTATTTAATCGCTGGCTCGACCGATCAACTGCAGACCTGATCATGCTGACTACGGCATTGCCGGACGGAGATTATCCTTTTGCCGGCTTGCCCTGGTATTCCACGACCTTTGGTCGAGACGGCATCCTGACGGCGCATGAATATCTGTGGGTCGATCCCGGCCTGGCGAAAGGGGTGCTGTCGTTTCTGGCGGCGGCGCAGGCAACTGAACATGATCCGCTACGGGATGCAGAACCGGGCAAGATCCTGCATGAGGCGCGCAAGGGCGAGCTGGCAGTGCTGAATGAAATCCCGTTCCGGCGTTACTACGGTACCGTGGACGCAACGCCCTTGTTTGTCGGCTTGGCCGGCGCTTATTATGAACGCACCGGCGACCTCGAATTCATACGTTCCATCTGGCCCAATGTCCTTCGTGCATTGCAGTGGATCGATCAGTTCGGCGACAAGGATGGTGACGGCTTTGTCGAATATGCCCGTTACAGCGAGACCGGCCTGGCGCAGCAGGGCTGGAAAGATTCCCATGATTCGGTATTCCACAGCGATGGCCGGCTTGCTGATGCGCCGATCGCGCTGTGCGAGGTCCAAGGATATGTCTATGAAGCAAAGCTGCGCGCCGCGCAGTTGGCCCGCCTGCTGGATGAGCCAGGGTTGGCAGGCGAGCTAGAGAATGCCGCGCAGCAGCTCAAGGATCGCTTTAACCAGGCGTTTTGGTGCGAACAAATCGGCACCTATGCGCTGGCACTTGATGGGGAAAAGAAACAATGCGCAGTGCCCTCGTCGAATGCCGGACATGCATTATGGTCAGGGATTGCCACGCCAGAGTATGCGGCGCGGGTAGCCGAACAGTTGTTGAATGATGATTTCTTTTGCGGCTGGGGTATCCGCACCATTCCCGGCACGGAAGTGCGCTACAACCCGATGGCCTACCATAACGGTTCAGTCTGGCCTCACGACAATGCGCTGATCGCGGAGGGCATGGCGCGTTACGGTTTCACCGACAAGGCAATGAAGGTTTTCAGCGGCTTGCGTGCAGCAAGCCTTTACATGGACCAGCACCGCATGCCCGAATTGTTTTGCGGCTTTTCGAAGCGCTCGGATGAAGGGCCCACGTTGTACCCGGTCGCATGCTCACCGCAAGCTTGGGCCGCCGCCAGCGTGTTTTCATTGCTGCAGGCATGCCTGGGCCTTTCCTTTGATCCAGGCAAACCGGAAATACGGTTCCGGCATCCGCAATTGCCGCCATTTCTCAATACCGTGGAAATCACCAACCTGGTGCTGAGCGGTTCGAGCGTCGATTTGACACTGCAGCGCTATCCAAGCAACGTCGGCATCAAAGTCGTGCGCAAGAGCGGCAATGCTGAAATCGTGACGGTAGCCTGACAATCTCCGGATAGTGGCCGACGTAATCCTCTAAGCATAAAATGCCAAGGAATATTTCGTGTACGAGGGTGATACGGCTTTTCCAATCCCGCTTGTAAATTTTACTATTTTTCTATATTGGGGTTTGGCCGTTCAGTCAATGTTGATGTTCCCGTATCCGACAAGCCACCGCCGGTAAATTTATGCAGGCATAACGCGGCATGGACATTGATTCAGGAAGCGGAAATGAGAAAGGGGTTACGTCTTGTGAACGTAACCCCTCGGTAATGCTGGTGCGGCTGGCAGGAATCGAACCCACGACCCCTTGGTTCGTAGCCAAGTACTCTATCCAGCTGAGCTACAGCCGCGTAAGACAAAAATTATAACATGGTTTGTTTTGGTTTTGGAAGAGC
>JAKFFK010000161.1:0-4236 GCA_036675285.1 Paucimonas sp.
CGTCGATCGCCTTACAGATACATTTGCTTACTTTTCTTACCGAATTAGCCTGTTGCGCGCGGCTGCTCCAGTGTTTAATGAAGCCATCAACCACGGAGAATCATCATGAAAAGAATCCTTACTATTGCAGCCGGCCTGATTGGCGCTACCTTGATGCTGGGCGCGGGCGCGGCCCATGCCGGCGTCAATGCGCAGATCCATATCGGCGTGCCTGGCGTGTATGTACAGCCGGCCCCGGTCTATGTACAGCCGCGTCCGGTGTATGTGCAGCCGCGCCCCGTCTATGTACAGCCGCGTCCGGTGTACTCGGAATCCCGGCGCTATTACCACGTGCAGCCGCAACCGGTGTATGTGCAACGCCACCATCATCGTGGCTGGCGCGATCATGAGCGGCGTGGCCATCGCGATAGCGACCGTGACGGCAGGCCGAATTATGCCGACCGCGATCGCGACGGCGACGGCGTACCTAATCGCTACGACAACCGTCCGAATAACCCCCGTCGCTATTGATGTCGCTACCGGCGTGCCGGCAGGCTCGTTGCTGTAAATCAGCGGCAAGCCTGTTTTGCGATGATCCGGCATGCGGTCTCGCGCGGGTTAGCGCAGGATAACCAAAGTCCGTTACACCCATGGTGTCGGGCTGTAAACGCACGACAACACACTGGCGCAATTTAATCGGATAAGGGCTCTTGTGATGCGGCTTTGATTTACACTGGCAGCTCTGAAAAACCGAATCTGTCCCGCCGATGCCAAGCGCATTGACTGTTTTTCTGATTGCCGCACTGTTGTGCGTGACGATGTTGCTGGTATTGCGTTCGTTTCTGCGTAGCGGGATTGCCGGCGTACGGGAATGGTCGATTGCCAACTTGCTGGCATGCGGCGCATTCATTCTGTATGCATTCGGGCGCGAACTGCCGCCCTTGATTGCGTACGAAGTTGCCAACGGCGTCTATGCCGCCGCCGGGGTGCCCGTGTTTTCGGTCAGTATCGGCGTGGCCCTGCTGCGTGATGCCGAGGCTTTCCATGATTTGATGCGGCGCACCGACGCTGCGCTGTATTAGGCAAAAATCGCTGGCCGCAACCGTGTGATATGTGAAGCCGCATGAAGATCCGGTTTGATTAGCGCATTTCCAGCAGCCCGGCCTGTTGCAGCGCGGCGCCGACGCCATCGGCCAGCACCCGGTAGCCTGCAGCGTTCGGATGGATAGGGTCGGCACGCAGGTCCGGGTCGGACAAGACTTTGGAAAAAACATCTTCAATCAGCAGCACTTTTTCTTCCTCGGCCAATACCGCATACATGGCTGCATCCGTCAGGCCCCAGCTGACCAGGGAAAACGCCGGCACCGCCACCAGTACCGGCATGGCGCCGGATTTTTTCACTGTCTGCACAATCGTGCGCAAGTCTTCCTTGACCTCGCTTTCGGTGCGCCGGCGCAGGAAATCATTGCCGCCCAATTCGATAATCACCAGTGCCGGATTGCTTTCCGCCAGCGCTGCCGCGATGCGCGACCTCGCAGCGGCGGCCGTGTCGCCGGGAATGCCGGCATTGATGACTTGCCAGCCGCTGCGCACAGCCAGGCGGCTCGGATAATCCTCGTCTTTCCCGGCACCGGTACCGTGGGTGACACTGTCGCCGAATGCCAGCACTACGGCGTCTGCGGCTAGCGGCGGGTAGGCGGGTGCCTCGCTGCAGGCGGCCGACAGGTACATCAGCAGCAATACGGCAATCGATTTGATGAGCTTGATGGTCATGCTGGCTCCGGTTGGGCAGACATTGCGAGCGCACTGATACGCTTGCAATGGATTGATTGGATTGGCTCTGGCCAGAACGCAGCTAACCGTGCAACGCCACCACATTCGAGATCCGCTGGGCAGACAACTGCAATGGTTCAAGAAAGGCCTTGACCATTTGCCGGGCGGATTTTCGTTGCGCATTGCCGCTGATATTGATCGCGGCAATGATTTTCCCCTGGCGATTTTTAATCGGCGCGGAAAGGGAAATCAGGCCGGCTTCCAGTTCCTGATCGACCACGGCCCAGCCTTGCTTGCGCACTGTCGCGATCGCCTGGCGCAAATCGGCCGGATCGGTGAGCGTGCGTGGCGTATAGGCATGCAGGTCCGACTCGGCCAGCGCGGCCTCAAGTTGCGCTTCCTCCAGGCCCGACAGCAATACCCGCCCCATCGACGTGCAGTAAGCCGGCAGGCGGCTGCCGATCGACAGATTGACTGCCATGATCTTGTGGGTCGGCACCCGCACCACGTAGACGATCTCGGTCCGGTCGAGCACTGCGGCTGAACTGCTTTCATGGACTTGCGCCACCAACTCTTCCATGACCGGCTCGGCGCCATTCCAGAACGGCATCGAGGTCAGATAGGCAAAGCCCAGATCCAGGATTTTTGGGGTCAGCCGGAACAGCCGCCCTTCGGCCTCGACGTAGCCGAGCGTTTGCAGGGTCAGCAGGATGCGGCGTGCGCCGGCACGCGACAGGCCGGTGGCGCCTGCCACTTCCGTCAGGGTTTGCGCCGGATGGGCGGCATCGAAGGAACGGATGACAGCCAGGCCACGCGCAAATGAATGTACGAATGCATCACCTGGCCGTTCTGCCGGCTCGTCCATCGGTGCAGTGCTGTCTGGGGAAACTTGGCGCATGGTTGAACCGATTTATTTCACAAAGAAAAAATAGCTGGCGCGGCAAAACCATGGGCCGCTTTTCAAGCCGGTGCCGGGCTGCGCTGGGCGGATTATACCAACTCGCGGCAGCGTTTCCGTACAGGGCATTGCGGCACATGCTGCGGCGCAATGCCGCTCGATATTACATGCCGACGTATCGAACAATGCCAATTTCATAATGTCCAACATGCCTTGACACGCCATTTTTTCGCGCCTAGAATCCCGGAAGTTGTTCGTTATTTGAACTTATGTTCGTTATGCGAACAATTATACGGCCAATTTTCCGGCTTGATGGTGTTGCATCTACCTTCATCAAGGCATTGTAAAAATGATCAATAAAGTCATTCCTTCCCTCGTCGACGCTGTCGCCGATATCCCTGACGGCGCCACGATCATGATCGGCGGCTTTGGCACAGCCGGCATGCCTTCCCAGCTGATCGATGCATTGATCGACCAGGGCGCGCGCGAGCTGACCATCATCAACAACAATGCCGGCAATGGCGAGACTGGCCTGGCTGCCTTGTTAAAAGCGCAGCGGGTACGCAAGATGGTCTGTTCATTCCCGCGCCAGGCAGATTCACATCACTTCGATGCACTGTACCGCGCCGGCAAGATTGAACTTGAGCTGGTGCCGCAAGGTAATCTTGCCGAACGCATCCGCGCCGCCGGTGCCGGCATCGGCGGTTTTTATACACCAACCGGCTTCGGCACCCAGCTGGCCGATGGCAAGGAAACCCGTGAAATCGATGGCCGCCAGTATGTATTCGAGCTGCCGCTGCATGCCGACTTTGCGCTGGTCAAGGCTTTGATGGCCGATCGCTGGGGCAATCTGGTGTACCGCAAGACCGCGCGCAATTTCGGCCCGATCATGGCCAGCGCCGCGAAAACCACCATTGTCCAGGTCGGCCGCGTGGTGGCGCTGGGCGAACTCGACCCGGAAGCCATCGTCACGCCGGGGATATTCGTGCAGCGCGTGGTCGCCACCGGTGCCGACGCCCGCAAGGAGGCTGCGTAATGGAACAATTGAAAGAGCCATTGATGAAACGCCTGAGCCGCGATGAAATGGCGCAAAAAGTCGCCCGCGACATTCCAGAAGGTTCGTATGTCAACCTTGGCATCGGCGTGCCGACGCTGGTAGCCAACCATATCGGCAGCGACCGGGAAATCATTCTGCACAGCGAAAATGGCGTGCTCGGCATGGGACCGGCGCCGGATAAGGACAACGAAGACGAAGACTTGATCAACGCCGGCAAGCAATTCGTGACCCTGTTGCCGGGTGGCGCCTATTTCCATCATGCCGATTCGTTCGGCATGATGCGCGGCGGCCATCTCGACTTTTGTGTGCTGGGTGCATTCCAGGTGTCGCAACAGGGCGATCTGGCCAATTGGCATACCGGCGCGCCGGATGCGATTCCGGCAGTCGGCGGCGCAATGGACCTGGCGATCGGCGCCAAGAAAGTGTTCGTGATGATGGACCATCTGACCAAGCAGGGCGAGAGCAAGATCGTCAAGGCCTGCACCTATCCGGTCACCAGCATGGCTTGCGTGGACCGTATCTATACCGA
>JAKFFK010000120.1:0-4236 GCA_036675285.1 Paucimonas sp.
CAAGTCTTTGATCATCAGGGATTTCATGGTGTTTCTCCTAAAAGGAAGTCAGTCTGTGGGTTGGAAAGTGAGGCAATCTGTTGCGCTCACAGGGACTACAGCAGGGACTGTGCCAGCGCTGGCTATGACGCAGGATTTATATTGCAAGTCATTGAAATGTAAGGATAAATGTCTTTTGATGCAGGATGCGGTCGGCGCGGTGGGCGATCGCTTGAAAAGAGAAGTGGTGGGCTGCATCCAACAGCATGAATGCCTGCTGTTCGGTCGATCGCAACACATGCCGGCAGCCATGTATGCATGGATGGCTGCGGATACGCAATGCCGGCTGCAATACAGGCTGTGCCGCAATATTTGCGAGCTGCATAAGGTCAATTTGAATTTACAAGAGCCGCATTTGTCTGAATCGATGTAGTCTTTTGTGCAAGCAGGCTGTAGCAGGCAAATCAGATGGAAGGTGAACACCGGAGCATGGAGAGCAATTGACAGCGCTGGTCGATCCGGCATGCGTAATTCAAGCAGGCAAGAAAGTGCATCATGCTTCTGTTGAAGGTCAATAGATCAGAATAAACGCGAGCGTACGATGGGTACAAATATTGCTGCTCAAATCGACAAGCAGAAACTTTGCTTGGAGCATTTAACAAAATGATTAAGCGCAGGTGGCGCCATGGCAAGCGGTATGCGTCGAGCTAGACAACCTGGCCGTACTCACAAGGTGCGTGTACAAGATTTGTAAACGGATAATCGGCGTAAGCAGCGCAGCCACAGACATTTTGCTAGGTGCTCCTGAACTGCCAAAACGGCCAACGTACCTGTCTTTCTCTGTAAAGAATTGAACGCTGAGCAGGCCGGGAGGTGTGCTTGAAAGCTTGGCCAGGAGATGACTCTGGAATTCAATATGAAATCATATGGCTAGCCTTGCGCAAGCAATTCATACCTTTCATAACGGCGGCCTGTCGCACAACGAGTTTTTTGCCCAGGTTGATCGCGTGCTAGCAACGGAACAAGTCAATTCCGCGCGCCTGCTGGATAATCTTGGGGATGAAGATATCCAACGTCTGCTGCCGCCGGATGTGTATGGCGAGTTGCGGCGGCGTATCGCAAACATGGCAGAATCGAAGCACAATCCGGGCGATGATGAAACCCGCGTACAAACCAACGTAGGCGAGCGCAGGGCATCGCCATCGACGTCTCCACCAGGCAACGGCATGGACCAGCCCCCCGTCGGTCTGGAACGCATGAAGGGCGTCGGCGACACCCTCAATGGCCGCTTCGTACTGGAAGAGTGCATCGGCTTTGGCGGAATGGGAACCGTCTACAAGGCGCTCGACTTGCGCAAGCTGGAAGCGTCGGACCGCAAGCCGTACATTGCGATCAAGGTCTTGAATGTCCAGTTCCGCGGCCATCCAAAGTCGCTGATTGCCCTGCAGCGCGAAGCCAGGAAGGCGCAAACGCTGGCGCACCCGAACATCGTGACCGTCTACGATTTCGATCGCGACGGTTCGATGGTGTACCTCACCATGGAGTATTTGTCCGGCAAACCGCTGAGCCAGACCTTGCGCGCGCCCGGTTTCACCGGCATGCCGTATGCCGAGGCCTTGCATATCGTCAGCGGCATCGCCAAGGCCCTGGCCTATGCGCACGAGCGCGGCTTTGTCCATTGCGATCTCAAGCCCGCCAATGTTTTCCTGTCGGATCGGGGCGAAGTCAAGGTCATCGATTTCGGGATTGCCCGTGTGTTTCATAAAACTGAAGAAGATGTCGAAGCCACCGTGTTCGATGCCGGCAGCCTCGGCGGGCTGACGCCGGCCTATGCCAGCCCCGAGATGATCGAACACCTCGAGCCGGACCCACGCGATGATATCTACGCGCTGGCCTGCATCACTTATGAATTATTGACCGGAAGGCATCCGTTCGACCGTACGCCTGCGACTCAGGCACGCAGCGCAGGCATGCGCGTGCAACGGCCCAAGCACCTGGGACACCGGCAATGGCGCACGCTGAAGGCAGCGCTGTCCTTTGACCGTGCCACACGCACCCCTACTGTGAGCGGTTTTCTGCAAGAGATGAGCGGGGAGGGCCGGCAATCGGTGTATGTTGCATTGTTGGCGTCGGGACTGACGATGGTGGTGCTGCTGGTGGCCGGCCTCAGTTATTACTGGGCATCCCGTCCAGGCGCCGACACCGGGCCGGCAGCGCCGGTAGCATCCTCGGAAAATATCCCGCCTGTCGCCGAGCCGGCAGCGCCGCCGGAACGTCGTCCGCCCTCGGCACCGACTACCCAGCCGGCTGCACCGCCGCTGTCGCTTGCCGCCGTCACACCATTGCTGGCAAACATACCGTGTTCGGCGCTGGCGCCGTCGGTGCGCGATTCGACGCTGCAGGTGCACGGATATCTGCCCAGGCAATTTGACATTGCGCGCCTCAAAAGCCAGTTAAGCGCCATTCCCGGCGTGAAAGCCCTGAACTTCGATGTGCAGCAGGTGCCCGATCATGAATGCGATGTCATCAGTACTCTTGCGCCGTATTGGATCAGCAACCAGCAAGCCGGACGGGCTGCCGCAATCAAGACCAGAGCAGCCAATGCGGCGCTGACCGAAGGCGATCCGCTGATCGTCGACATCAAGACGCCCGGGTACGATTCCTATGTGCATGTCGACTACTATGCTCTGGACGGCAGCGTTGCGCATCTGGTGCCGAATGTACGCGCCAAAGCGCACCAGGCACCAGCCAACTATGAGGCTGCCATCGGCGGCATGGGCAACTGGGTAGTTGCAGGGCCGTTTGGTACCGAGCTGCTCGTGCTGCTCGTCACTCCCGCACCGCTGTTTGACAATGTGCGTCCGGAAGTTGAAACCAGGGCGGCATATAGGCAGGAGTTGGGCAAGCAGCTAAAGCGGGTCGCCGGAAAATACGGCGAAGACAAGATCGCAGTTGATTTTGTCCAGATCAGCACCAAGGCGCGCAAGCCTTGACTCACAATCGCGCGTCACAGCGCGACAAGCGGAAAAGTGTCGGTCTGCCTTGATGGCGCGGCAAGCAGGGACTAATGGCAGCAGGTCGCGCCCGCTTGAAAAATGGCACGACATATCAGCGACTTGGCGCAGGCATTTGTCCTGCACGCAAAGGCGGTTCGCGACCATTATTTGAGATCCCGTGCTACCCGCAGGCCGTTCTGCGAGTGGCGCACGCTGGCATCGTATTTGAAGCGAGTTGACGATACCATGTAGCTTGCTCCATCGCGCCATGATCCGCCGCGTATCACGCGCACCCGGCAATTTGGCGCATCCCATGTGCGGCCATCGGCGGGCGCGCCATTGTAGGAGGTATGCCAGCAGTCGCTAACCCATTCCCAGACGCTGCCGTTCATGTCGTGCAGCTGATACGGGTTGGCAGGAAAGGAGCCAAGCTTGACCGGCCCGTTTTGTTGCCATGGCTCGCCGCAATCCTTGCAGTTTGCATAGCCTTTGCGCATTTGGTCGCCCCACCAGTAGAGGGTTGTGGTCCTGCCTCTTGCCGCGTACTCCCATTCCGCTTCGGTCGGCAAACGGTAGGATTTTCCGCTGAGTTTGCTCAGCCATTTCACATATTGTTGTGCATCGTCCCAACTGATATCGCGCGCCGGTGTATTTTTTCCGGCATTCCCATTAGACGCTATGCGCGTGCAGGCTCCAGCGTCGACGCAGGCATTCCATTGTTCAACGCTTACTTCATATTTGCCGATGGCAAAAGGCGACGAGATCGATACCCGGTGTGCCGGTTTTTCGCTGGGGTCGCCTGATTTGGTGCCCATGATGAAAGCACCGGCAGGCAATGAAATCAAATCGGGACAAGTGGGGCAATCCTTGAGCGTACTGACGGCACTGCTGCTGGCCGGCGGTTCCGGGCTTGCCGCCACGGGCGGCGCAACCGGCTCTGCCGGCGCTTTTTTTGCGGCGGGCGCCGGACGCGGCTTCTCTGGCGCTTTGATCGCAGGCACGCTTGGAGCCGCAGGTGGTTTCGCAGGTGACTCAGCCTTTGGCGCAGCGGCCTGCAATCGTGCGATGCGCGCTCGCGCCAGCGCTGCAAAACGGCCCTTCGGATAGGCTTGCAAATAGGCTTCGTAGTCGCTGGCGTGGCTGCTATCCTTGATCGATTCCCAGAAGGTCAGTTCATATTGCTCGGCGCTATCCTTTGGTAGTACACCCGCCAGCAAGATAGGAGGCGAACGCTGCTTCGAAACAAGTGGCGGCAATGCTG
>JAKFFK010000245.1:0-86397 GCA_036675285.1 Paucimonas sp.
CCAGGGTCCGCGCTTTTACCATTCCGGCGATGCGGCGGAAATCGACTGGATCGTACGGCGCCTGAAACAGCATGCCGATGGCCGCCAGTGCAGCAAGTTCTATGCAAGCGGCGTGTCGCTGGGTGCCAATGCGCTGTTGCGCTGGATCGGCGAATCGCAGCACCAGGCCGACTTTGTCGATGCCGCCTGCGCGGTTTCGGCGCCGCTTGACCTGACCGCCGGCGGCACCGCGCTGTCGCGTGGGTTCAACTTGCTGTACACCAAAAAATTCCTGCAAACCCTGAAACCGAAATGCATGCAGAAACTGGCACAGTTCCCCGGACTGTTCGACCGTGACGTGATGCTGCGCTCAAGCAACCTGTACGAATTCGACAATGTCGTGACCGCGCCGCTGCATGGCTACCGCAATACCGACGACTACTGGGACCGCGCCAGCGCCCGGCATGTGTTGCCGGACATAACGGTTCCAACGCTGGTCATGAATGCGCAAAATGACCCGTTTTTGCCAGCCCAATATTTGCCGCAACAGGCGTCTCGTAGCGTCACACTCGATTACCCGCGACAGGGTGGCCATGTTGGCTTTGCCAACGGCTCCTTGCCCGGACGAATCGACTGGCTGCCGCAGCGTCTGCTGCGCTTTTTGCAAGGCAATGACACGCCTAGTGGGTCACTTGGCAACTGATCCACTAGCATCTGATGCGGGGACACGCAACTGCCACCTGACTGTTTCCCTCATGTTGAAATATGCGTGCAACGCGTGCCCGCAAATCGGAGTAGCATTTCATCATGGATGATATCGTTAGACAGGCGCTGGCCAAGTGGCCCAACGTACCGCATTGTTATGGCTGGCTCGGGCTCGATGCCCGCGGTGCTTGGCGCATGCGTGACGAACAGGCGCAGGCGCAAGGTTTGCCAGGCGAGCGGATTGTTCACCCGGCACTGCTGGGCTTTATCAATCGCAATTACATGGCTGACGATTTGGGCCGCTGGTATTTCCAGAATGGTCCGCAGCGCGTGTATATCAATCTGGAAATCACGCCGTATATCGCCCATACCGATCCGCAGCAAGGTTTCGTCTTGCAGACCGGCGAAGCCCTGACTGCCATTGATGGCGCATGGATGACGGAGAACGGTGAATTGATCCTGCAAGGCGCAGGGAAAACGGCGCTGGTCGATGACCGCGACATCGCGCAATGCCTGCCGCTGCTGGTGGATGCGGACAATCATCCGGCCGACGACGCACAGTTACTGGCCTGGTTGTCCAAGGATGCGGCTGCCAGCCCGCTCTATCTTCGACATGACGGAAAGTTGGTGCCGGTACAGCGCATCGCGCGCGCTGAGCTTGCCGCCCGATTTGCGTTTGATCCGGCGCCGCAGGCCGAGCAGCCAGCTAAAAATAGTTAAGCCGCTGGCCGTTCCTTTAAGCCACGGTCTGAGCTTCACTTTGACGGTGAAAGTTTGACCGCGTGTACGCCATTTTATCGACGGCTTTCCTTCAATTCTTCCTTGAAGCGCAACTGCCACTCGCGTTCACGCGCATCGATTTGGGCCTGATCGTAAAAAGACGCATCCGGCGCCCGGCGCGCAATGCCCAGTTGGTCGAGCGCCGAAGACAGGCTGCCCGACAAGGCATACGATTCGGCCAGTGCCAGATGCTGCAGCGCTTGCTTGCCCTGAGCCGCATACACCTTGGCCAGGCGCTCCTGCAATGGCGCTTCCTGCCGGTACAACTGAGCCTGGTCGCGCAGATAATTCACCGCGTCATCGGTGCGTCCCGCCGCCATCAAAGCATCGGCATATTGATGGGCAATCCCGCGCGACAAGGGAAACTGCGTGCGCGCCGCATCCGCTTCCCTGACCGCTTCGGCCGGCTGATTGGCTGCCAGCTTCAATTCAATACCCAGGCTAGCCAGCATCGGACTCGGCTTCATCCCTTGCGGCAGCGCTGCGCGGGCTTCCTGCAACAGCGCTTGTGCGCCGCCGATATCGCGTTGCTTTAATGCGATCAGCGCCTGCCCATACTTGCCGGCGATGGTAAGGTTGCGGCTTTTTTGTGCTAGCTGTCCTTCGAACTGGCTCGCCGCCCCGCGCAAACCCTGGGCGGAACCGTCCTGCAGCAGCCGCAGCCGGGCGCGCGCCAGATGGAAATCCAGACTGTCGGCACGCTGCCGGTAACGCTGGTCGCGGGTCCTGGCCTGGATATCGGCGATGCGCTCGGTGGTCAATGGATGCGAGCGCAGGAAAGCCGGCGCGGTATCGCTGTAGGAACGCGTGGCATTTTGCATGCGGCCGAAAAAGGCAATCATGCCGGAGGTGTCGAAACCGGCTTCCTGGAGGATTTGCAAGCCGACCCGGTCCGCCTCGCGCTCGGCTTCGCGGGTGAAATTGAGCTGGCGCTGGATCGCCATGCCTTCGCCGCCCAGCAGCAGCGCCGCCGACGCGTCCGAATTGGAACTGGCGGCAAGCGCCGCCAGAATCGCGGCCGCCAGCGGAATCAGCGCATCCTGGCGTTGCCGGCCGAGCATGCGGGCGATATGGCGCTGGGCAACGTGGCCGATTTCATGCGCCAGCACCGAGGCCAGCTCCGACTCGGTTTGCGCCGCCAGCACCAGCGCCGAGTGCACACCGATAAAGCCGCCTGGCAGCGCAAACGCGTTCAGGGTCGGGTCGCGCACCGCAAAGAAAAAGAAGTCGTAGCCGGCTTCGCCGCGCGCATCCGGACGCACCGACAGCAACGTCGTGCCGAAATCATTCAGATATTCGGTCACGCCCGCATCATTCAGATAATCAGGATCACGCCGGACATTGCGCATGATTTCCTCACCCAGCCGGCGCTCCATCAGCGGCGAGAGTTCCTGGCGATCGGTGTCGCCCAGGCTAGGCAGGTTTTGCGCCAACGCGGCGGACGGGACAAGCGCGCCCGGCAATGCGCACAGCATGGCCAGCAGTATCGCGCCAGGCAACAATGCAGGCAAACGGCACTGCCGCAGACGGTGTGTCAGAGTGGTTTTCGGTTTCACGGTGCTATGATACCTGTACTCAAGGATCGTTCAAGAACCGTCATACTTTGTTACTTATGAACAATAAAAAAGACTCCACCAAGGATGCTTTGCCAAATCAGGGCCTGACGCATTTCGACGCCACCGGCCAGGCGCACATGGTCGATGTCGGCGCCAAGCAGGAAACTCACCGGATTGCAATTGCCAGCGGCAGTATCCGAATGAAGCCGGAAACGCTGGCGATCATCCAGTCGGGCACGGCGAAAAAAGGCGATGTGCTGGGGGTTGCGCGCATTGCCGCGATCATGGGCGCCAAACGCACCAGCGATTTGATACCGTTATGTCATCCACTGGCGTTGACGCGGGTGGCGGTTGATTTTACGGTGGATGCGGGAACATTAAGCATCACTTGTACTGCACAGGTGGAAACTTATGGCAAGACTGGCGTAGAAATGGAAGCGCTGACTGCGGTCCAGGTGGGATTGCTGACGATCTATGACATGTGCAAGGCGGTAGATCGGGGGATGTGTATGACGAATATTAAAGTACTCGAAAAGCATGGGGGCAAATCAGGAGACTGGGCCGTATAAACAAATCACAAATTTCAGACGAAGCCGTCATACGGTACGAATCCTACAAGCTCACCTGTTTTCGCATCTACAAGAGCACTCCAAGTAGACTCTTTTGCAAGAATCGGCAAAAATTTTACCTCTACCGAATTCCGTCCAATGGCTGCCAAGTGTTTTTCAATCTCAGGAATGCTATCTGGATACTGCTGATAAAGCATTTCTAATGGCCGAGCTTCCTTCAATACGCTTTTGATGGATTCACGGTATGGTTGCCAATATGATGGCCTCTGACCGATATCTACACCTTGCATTGCAAAGGTAATTGCCTGAAATTTTTCATTCCCATCCCGCGGCTCCCTAACACCGAGTAATTTGGGCCCAGTAAGAGACAAGGTCTTAAATTCTGGCAAAGCCAGCGATAACTCTTCGTGCATTAAATCGACATTGGTTACAACACGAAATCTTCCTGGCTCATATACTAATGCTATTGGCCTAGCTTGAAAAACTGTATTAAGACCATAAGCAAGGCCGCCAAATTGTAGAGCCGCAATTATCATTAAATCGCGAATTAACACTGACTTAGGTTTGCGGGGATTAAATGCGACAAAAGTTAGTGCTGGGCCAAGCACCAAATCTACAGATACAATCAATATAAACAACGATTGCCCGCCTGATATTGTTCTGTAGGGCGATGGATACCATAAGCCGAATACCAGGGCAGCGGCGAGACCACAAATTAATATTGATAAGCCAAGATGAGCACCTGCTGCTTTTAATCGAATTGGGAAATGTATCGTATTTGTCATCAATATTTCTTTCAGTCGCAGTGCTATTAAATCACAGAGCCTGTATCGGTTTTACATACATAAAAATTAAGCAACCAGTAAGCTGCGCTCGAAGTCTGCTGGTGATCGGAAATCGATCGACCAATGTAGACGCTTAGAATTATAAAACTCTTCCATCCAGTTGACGATATGTAGTCCCACCTGTGAACGACATGTGTATTTCAAGCTGTGCATATGTTCATTTAGAGCGCCTAGAAGAAGTTTTCCATGATGGAACTGCCCCGCAGTTGACGCGGCAACTCACTGACCGATTCGGCAGTTGCCCCCGCCCCATACTACAGACTAGATATAGCAAGCCTTCAAACCACCGGTCAAAAATATTTAGGCGACTGGTTTGGCATAGTTCAAATCCGTTGTAATTTGGTATGGTCTTTTGTAGTTGGGACGCACTGCTAGCGTTGCAGTCTGTGGCGCACTCGCTCTGGCCCAACCACAATCTCTTAGACAGCAGTTGACGAAAAATTCTTGCCGCCCCCAAAGATTTGCTGACTAATACCGTGAATGGCTGCCACCTTTACATCCAGCACCGCATTGCCAAGTTCTCGCCGCCCTTACCGCCCGGTTCCTTCACAGGACAAACCTGAAATACGATATGCCAAACAGTCTGCACATTGCGGCTAAAAGGTACAAGTCGCTGTGCGATTCAGGTGTATTTCTGGACCTCCTCAGTTTTCAGTCCGCTGGCTGACGGCTTCATGGCTGTGACTGCAATGCTTGCTTCTAGAAACTTGCCATTGCATGCCAGCCGCAGCCAATTGCCGGGCTCGAGCCTAAATATCAAGCAGCCTATCCATAGAACCTGCTGATTCGGCCAGGCATACCACCTCAATTTTGAACTCTACTGTGTACTGTCGATTTGTCACTGCAGAACCTCGTGCCATCATTACATCTCTATGCCTTCAATCTATCAAATTTCTAAAACATTTGATATCGAGGCGAAGGAGTAACATTAAAGAGTTAAATCCTGAACTTAATTTCCAGCCATTAAAATTACCAATAATTCTTGGTTCTGCCCGACAAAAATTGTCAATAAGTGACAATTTTTGAACATAGTCAATATTTTCCAAATAGCTAAAAGTACTGATTTCCAAGTGCAAAATCATCACTCACCCTATGTAAGCACTTGTTAAATAAAGATTATTTTTAGCTAAAATTATTAAAAATCTAAATAGTTTCCTATTGGCACGGAGGTTGCATACACTTTCATTGCAGCATGTCGTATCCAATTTCTAATTTATGGGGGCTCAAATGAAGATGCAAACAAAATCGATGGTAAAAGCAGTTCAAAAAGGTTTTACTCTGATTGAATTGATGATTGTGGTAGCTATCATTGGTATCCTGGCTGCCGTTGCCTTGCCAGCTTACCAAGATTACACAGTGCGCGCCAAAGTATCAGAATTGATCTTGGCGGGTTCTTCCGGCCGTACTGGCGTTTCGGAAGCCTACTCTAGTTTCGGTGTAATGAAAGATACTGCGGCCTCAATGGGTGTAATGGATCAAGCTTCCAAATATGTCAAGTCGATCAAATGGTCCAAAGCCTCTGATACCGTAGGCCAAATCACTGTGGTTTCACAAACTGCCGCTTTGTCTGGTTTGCCAGCTGCCGCTGAAAACAAAGAAATCAGAATGCTAGCTACCGGCACGCCGGATACCGGCAAAGTAGCATGGGCTTGCGGTCCTAACACAGCCAATGCTATGCCAGCCAAGTATTTGCCGGCCTCTTGCAAAGAATAATAAGAGTCTTACTTTGCTATAAAGACCCCTGGATTAGTCCAGGGGTCTTTCTTTTTGTACTGTGCAGATATGAATTTCAAATCAATATTGAATTTATTTGCTAGCCGGTGTGCGGCATTTGTCATTTGGGCTGTGTTAATCGGCTTGTTAATTGCAGTGATGCGCCCAGGGTTGCACGGTACTTTTTTATTTGACGACAACCCGAATATCGTTGAGAACAAGGCGGTACATCTTCATTCTCTAGATATTGACGCGCTCCAAAATAGCCTTTCTGGACCGAAGGCTGGACTGCTAGGACGCCCAGTAAGCGTTATAACATTTGCATTAACGCATTATTTTTTTGGACTTGATCCTTTTGCGTTCAAGGCAATTAATCTTTTGATTCATGCGATCAATGGACTTTTGGTTGCTTGGCTGATCAAGCTTTTAATACAGAATTTACGCGGCATTCAGCTATCGGAAAATAGTACTAAATGGCTGCCACTTTGGGCAGCCGCCATCTGGATGCTACATCCGATCAATATCGTAGCCATTATGATGGTTGTACAGCGCATGACCCTGTTGTCAGCCACATTCATGCTGTTGGCGCTTACTGGGCATTTAAAAGGTATTACAGCACAAAGCGAAAACGCAAAGTGGATCTGGCTTACGGCAAGTTGGTTGATTTTCTGGCCATTGTCAGTATTGAGCAAAGAATCAGGCATGCTGTTTCCCTTGTATGTTCTTGTAATTACACTTCTATCAAAACAAATTCCAGGTCCGAAATTACGCACACCAAACTGGACCATATTCGCATCATCTTTCTCTTTCATAACGATTGCAGCAGCCATGTTGTACTGGCTTGGTATTGATTGGCTGAACGACGCTTATGCCGTGCGCCCCTTTACACTAGGCGAGCGTCTGTTAACGGAAACCCGGGTGCTGTGGTTTTATGCAGCGCAAATTGTGATCCCTAATCCAACGTCTTTTGGGCTGTATCTCGATGACATCAGCATATCGAAAAGCCTATTTGCCCCAGTCACCACCCTCCTATCCGTGATTGCATGGGGTGCAGTCCTTTTTGCGATAGTAACTTGCCGGCATCGATTGCCGGCACTAAGTTTTGCTGCAGCTTGGTTCCTGGTTGGTCACAGCATGGAATCCACTTTCTTGCCCCTTGAAATCGCGCATGAGCATAGAAATTATCTACCGTCGATTGGCCTTATCTTTGGCCTCGGCTATTTTGGCATCAAGATATTGGAGAAACTGCAAACAGATCGGCGTTACCTCATTATCGGCATGGCAGGCGCCAGCTACCTGCTGATCCTCGCGCTTTTTACCTGGATGCGCGCAGATCTACTGGGAAAACCGCTGGCAGGGCCTTTGATGGAGGCAGAACGGCACCCCCAATCAGCACGCGCCAACCATGCTGCTGCGATAGCACTGATGCGAGCGAGCCGTGGAGATCCGGACAACACGTTTGCCTATCAACAGGTCACGCATTATTTACAACAAACGAATACTGCAGATGTATCATTCAAGTATGGCTCATTGACGATGATCCTATGGGCATGTGCATTGAACCAGCCCGTTGAAAAACAATGGATTGACATGCTCGCGTATCGCCTAAAGAATACGCATTTTGGTCCAGGAGAAGTTGGCCTTCCTGGTGAAATACTTGAACCCTTGATGCAAATGCCAAAGTGCCTGGACAAACAAGATGCGCTGCGGCTTTTTACCGCAGGCGCTGATAATCGTCGGCTTGATAGTCAACTTCGCGCACGATTTCTAGAGGCCGCATCCGATTATTCATTATTAGTGCAAGGTGATTTTCCTGAATCGCACAACTACTTGGTACAAGCTGCAGCCATGTCGCCGCAAGAACCTGCGTTAAATCGGAAGCTTCAAAATTATGAACGAGTGAAGTTACAAGCCAAGACCAAACATTAATCTAAAAATAGTGCGACCAATTGAAGCCACTACGAAGAGAAAAGCCATCAAAATGAACAAATCTTGCGATAATCTCTCCATTATTATTCCAGCACGCAATGAAGCTGAGTCTTTACCCGCAATTCTGTCAAAGCTTGTGCAGTTGTTTCCACAAGCAGAAATCATCGTTGTTGATGATGGTTCCACAGACAATACGGCATTGGTTTGTGAAACATGTCAAGTCAGGGTGATACGCCATCCCTATTCAAAAGGAAATGGGGCAGCAGTAAAAAGTGGTGCAAGAACTGCGAAAGGTGATGTGCTGGTTTTTATGGATGCGGATGGTCAGCATAAGCCAGAGGATATTCCACAGTTACTGGAAAAATTCCAGAAGGGGTATGACATGGTGGTAGGCAGTCGCCAGCGGGGGTCTCAAGCGGGGATGCATCGTGCAGTGGCCAATGATGTATTCAGCCGAATTGCGAGCTGGATGGTCATGCAGCCGATTGCCGATCTAACATCAGGATTTCGCATCGTTGATGCCAAAAAATTCCGGCAATTCCTTTATCTTTTGCCGAATGGCTTTTCCTATCCTACGACTATCACCATGAGCTTTTTCCGGGCAGGCTACAGCGTTGCCTATGTTCCGATTCATGCCCCCAAACGAACAGGCGGCAGCAGCCATGTCAATCCATTGCGTGACGGTATACGCTTCATGTTGATCATTATAAAAATTGGTACGCTCTATTCTCCGCAAAAACTTTTCCTGCCAATTAGCGCGGCCTTTTTCCTGACAGGATTCAGTTATTATTTGTACACGTATCTGACTATCAATCGGTTTACCAATATGAGTGCATTGCTTTTTATTTCAGCAATACTGACTTTCCTTATTGGTATCGTTTCGGAACAGATCTCGGCGTTGCATTATAAAGACATCGAGGATACTGAAGAAAAAGGAAAGTAATTTGAATATCCTCATGACGAGTACGTCTTATCCAGAAAATCTTCAAGATTGGCACGGGCGCTTCATCGCCAATCTCGTAGACGGACTTGGGCGCAGGACTGACATAAGCCTCTCGTTGTGGGCCCCTCCTGGAGACTTACCTTCGGCGATTACAGATATCACATCCACAGCGGAAAAGGCCTGGCTTCGAAGCATGTCCCAACGTGGTGGCATTGCACACCTGTTGCGCCGTCATCCACTCGAAGCGATCCCTGCAGCAATCAACTTATTGAGCGCTTTACGTCGAACTTACCGTAGCAATTTTCCTGACGTGGTGCATGTCAATTGGTTGCAAAATGCGTTACCACTTTGGGGCTCGACGACGCCTGCAGTGATTAGCGTACTCGGTACAGATTTCGGCTTACTGCGTCTGCCAAGCATGAAGTCGTTACTGCGTTCGATCTTCAAACAACGCCGCGCCATTTTGACACCAAATGCTGAGTGGATGGTGCCAGAACTAGAACGCATCTTTGGCGATGTTGCCGAAATCTGTCCGGTAGTCTTTGGTGTTGACGATGCCTGGTTTGAAATAAATCGGCAACCTGCGAAAATAATCCCGCATCATTGGCTGGCAATCACGCGCCTGACCACTAATAAAATCGGAGACTTGTTTACATGGGGGGAAGGCAAGTTCGGGAATCAACGCATCCTGCATCTGTTTGGTCCAATGCAGGAACAGATCAATATACCGCCCTGGGTTCAGTATCACGGCCCCACTCACCCAGCAGATTTGGTAAAAAATTGGTTTCCCCAAGCAAGCGGCTTAATTACCTTGAGTCGCCATGATGAAGGCCGCCCTCAGGTAATGCTGGAAGCAATGGCGGCCAGCCTGCCCATCATTGCCTCGGATTTATCTGCCCACCGCGACATTATCCAGCACCGCCAGACCGGATGGCTGGCTACATCCAGTGAAGACTTTGGCCATGCACTTATCCACATGGAGCATACAAAACACAACCATGATGTGGGACAGCAGGCACGCGAATGGGCCAAGCAATACGTCGGCAGCTGGGACGACTGTGCAGCACGCTATGCCTCACTCTACAGAAAACTGCTGGAGCCGCAACCATGAGTCGGAATAGCATTTTACTATTGGGTGGTGGCGGATTCATTGGCAGCGCACTACGCCGGCAGTTAGCAAAGCAGGGGCAACATATACACGTAATTGCTCGCACAATCGGCAACAGCACTGAATCCGGAATTACCACACATACAGGCGATTTGGGCGATAAAGCCTTGCTTACTGAATTGCTGGCAGAGTGTGGTACGGTTATACATCTTGCCTCAGCTACCAAACCGGGTACATCTGGCCGACACCCGACGCTGGAACTTGGCAATCTAGTGCCTACTCTGCAGCTTCTGGAAGTGTTGGATAGCTGGCCGGAGACGCGGTTAGTTTTCCTTTCGTCTGGAGGAACTGTGTATGGCAATCCGCTCCAAAACCCTGTTGTCGAAACTGCTCCATCCTCACCACTTTCTTACCATGGAGCAGGGAAAGTGGCGATTGAAGCATTTTTAAACGCCTTTCGAACGGCTGGACATGCCGTCACAATTCTCCGTCCGTCTAATGCTTATGGCCCAGAGCAAAAATTAAATCAGGGATTCGGACTAATCCGCACAGTACTGCAACATATCTTGCACGGGTCTACTTTAGAAATTTGGGGTGATGGCGAAAGCGTGCGTGATTTCATTTATGTAGACGATGTCGTAAACGCTATTAATGTCGTGTTGAATGCACCAACCAAGAGTGCCACTTATAACGTCGGAAGTGCAGCAGGACATTCCCTTAATGAAGTACTGACAGTTGCACAGAAAGTTTGCGGAATGCCGCTGCATATTCACTATCGACCGGCACGAAGCATGGATGTTCGCGCAGTGGTCCTCGACATATCCCATATTGAGTCCGATCTTAATTGGCGTCCGAGCGTCACTCTGGAAGAGGGTATTCTACGGACTTGGGATTGGCTAAAAAATCATGCATGATTCCACGCCTGTCGTTTCAGTTTGTATCGCCAACTACAATGGGATGGCAATCATCGATGCTTGCCTGGAATCGGTACTGGCTCAGGATAGCGATGTTGAAATAGAAATTATTGTTCATGATGACGCATCCACCGATGGGTCGGAGTCATATATTCGCACACACTTTCCTAAGGTGATACTGCTAGAAAGTACGGAGAACGTCGGCTTTTGTATTGCCAACAACCGCATGGCAAAGATAGCACGAGGGGAATATCTGCTACTTCTAAACAACGATGCGGAATTATTCTCGGATGCGATACGGACGTTGTTCAAAGCAGCACAATCAGCCAAGCAGCCTGCAATTCTTGGGCTGCCGCAATTCGACGCATCCAATGGCGACCTAATCGATCGCGGCAGTCTATTCGACCCTTTTTTGAATCCCCTACCCAATCTTGAACTACAGCGTACCGACGTCGGCATGATTATCGGTGCTTGTTTATGGATTCCGAAAAAACTCTGGGTAGAATTCGGGGGATTTCCCGAATGGTTCGGTAGTATGGCAGAGGACATGTACTTATGCTGTATTGCAAGGCTGCAAGGGCACCAGGTACGCGTACTTCCTGATTCGGGTTTCCGGCATTGGGTCGGCACGAGCTTTGGCGGCGGCAAAGTACATGGCAATCGCTTGATCACCAGTACCAAGCGGCGCGGCTTAAGCGAGCGCAACAAGACATTCGTGATGGTCCTTGCTTATCCCCCAGTGCTTTTTCATTTAATCCTGCCATTGCATCTTGCCTTGCTTGCATTAGAAGGTGTCATGCTTACACTGATCAAATGCGACTCGAAAGTGTTGAAAGAAATTTACCTGAACTGTTTCAGTCAACTCTGGCAGGAACGTTCCCGCCTTTCCCAATTGCGCCGACAGGTACAGACAAGTCGGAACATTAATATCACAAATTTTTTGAAGGTTTTTACACTAATTCCTCACAAATTAAGAATGCTTATCCGGCATGGCTTGCCAAAAATTTACTGAATTACGGCTGGCCTGTACACAAGTCTATTCAGGGCGATATGGACGATCCAAAAATCACTTGATTTTTAATGAGCTGTGAGAACGGATAAGTAAATCTTTAACCGCAACTTGCCATCCAAAAGAATATTGGAAATACCCAAAATTTAACAATTCTAACAAGATGAATGGTAATCGTAGCGGACGCCAATCAGGAAGTGTAGCTCGAAAGCGCAAATGATCAAGTTTACAATCGAATTGGCGTAAAGCCTTCGGTGATATAAATTCGGGAAACTTTGAAAGTCTCTCTTTTGCAGAAAAATATCGTGCAATTTCATCACCATAGTAACTTGACCTATTGAGGTCAAGCGCTTCTTGAATCCGTGTTAGCAAATCAAATTTTTTAGCACCAATCTGATTTTGTGAATGTTGACGGTAAAGAATTTGCGGTTCTTCGAGCACTCCCAATCGAGCACAGCCAGAAATCAACAATGCGATCCAAGCATCGTGTATCCAGTTGGATGGAATAGGTAAAAGCAAATCACGAAAACTACTCCTAAAAGCTAATGTAGCTCCTGTCACAACCACATGTTTGAGCAAAACATTCAATTCTTCACCGTGCATCATTTTTTCTTGGCTACGTCTGGAAAAACCCACATGCTCCCACATCGTATAACCCCAAGGCTTCAAATCTTCATCAACTAATTTTGCATCAGAAAAAACAGCTCCGACACTCAAGCTCACCTCAAAACTACGTTCCAACATGCTCAATTTTGATGGCAGCCATATATCATCCTGATCAGAAAGGACAATTACATCTCCATCGCACATCCTGATAGCTTGTTCAAAATTGGCGGTCGATCCAAGGTTATTTGGATTAGCTTGAAGGCGAACTGGGAAAGTTACTTTTTGAGCAAACTCAGTTATGATTTCAACAGTGTTATCGGTAGAAGCATCATCACAAATCACCAATTCATCAGGCAGCCTGCTTTGAGAGGCGATACTATCAAGCTGTGATCGGAGATAGCGCGATCCGTTGTATGTACATAGTGCCACCGAGAATTTCATTCTACATATTCCATTGATTTTATAGCTTAAAAGTCAGCTGTAAAAACAGATGAGAAAATTATTTATATAATTATATTAAGCAATATGTCATTCATCACTGAGTCTGATCTGCCTTCTCACGCGATGCAAAAATCAAGACACGAGGGCCATTTCTTTCCTGACGCTTTTGAACAACTTCAATTTGAGTGAAGCCGCCCTCCTTAAGCAAACTAAAAATATCATTCAGCCGCAGCCATTTAGAATGATCGTACATTCCAGAAAACACTTCATCCCGTCCATATTCCTTGTACGGCTTATAATCATAGACCCTTCCATTTACCGTATAGCTGTGTGTCGCATCTGAATCTTCAGAGTAATGTGTATCCAGCATTATGCCTTCTCGAACATATTGAACAATATCCAGCAAATGCCGAACCGGATCTTTTAGGTGGTATAAAACTCCGACATGATGTGCTAGATCAGCCTGCAGTAAACTTACATCTGCCAGCGCATCTTCTAAATTAAATAAAAATACGGCAGGAGACTTTCCAAGCATTGCGCACCGAACAATTGTCTTCACAACATTCTCTATGCGAGCATCAATAGCTTTCACATTGTTGCAATATTGCATAAGGCCTGCTGTGTGTATTCCTTCAAAACATCCAATCTCCAGCACGCTTTTGTTCGAAAGGTTGAATCGCTCATGCATCTGAACTATTCGCAGATCAGGAATTGTCTGAGGTGTATTTCTTTTACCATCCCAAGCGCAATTTCCGAATCGGCGGCCATTACCGTCAACCGTAAATGCCTTCCATGGCAACATTTTATTGAGGCGCTCTAGATCTTTGTCATCTAATAAATTTAGAAATGGTGCGTGGATTCCGACATGGGGATAGCCTGATAATGGAAAATCTGATGTAAAAAATCTATTCGTCAGATACGATTTCAATTTCATTAGCTTTAACAGCATAAGGATTTTTCTATTAATTATGTAATTTGGACTAAAGCTTAACCAACATGTTATGAATATGAAGTCGTCAATAAAAATATAAGGCATATTATGCCGAAGAGGGTTAATTACTCGATCACTCTTTTGAAGAGTAGTGGAACAAATAGGGGAAATTCATTATGAAATTAAGCGATATATCTTCGTTTGATACGACGAAGATATATGGAGAAAGCTGATTTTTGAAAAAAATGCCTTGCAGCCGCATTTAGGTACGCTTTACCATAAATCCATGGCGTACGACTGTGACGTTTAATTTTATGATACGGAGGCGAAAAACCTTTGTCGAGATCAAGTATATGTCGCGGCAGTAAAAAGGCGTCCTCAAGCTTATTCTCTAACTGATAGGCAAGAGAAGGGCGAATCCATCCTCTTTGTATATGTTCAAAAACATATTCTGATTCAATAAATCCATCTTGTATTGCCGCCAAAAGATCGCGTACCCATACATAACCTAGCGGATGCCCAGCATATATCCAAGGCTGTGTATTCATATCTGTATAGTGCACTAGCTTTGTTTTTCCGGGAATATACTGCTCCAGGGAATTCCATTCAAATGGAATATCAGCTTGCTGTGTTGGGGCGATGACCATATTATTCATAAGCCCTTCATAAGTAAATTCCGATGCGTTCAATGAATTTACAATGTCAGCAATTTCCCAATCTAGTTTTGCACAATCCATGAGCATGACACTGTATTGTGGATTTCGTCCACTTTGCTGATCGGATGCAACTGAAAGCAACTGATTATTATGCATTTCACATTTCCAAAGCTCGCGAATATCCGAGAACACTTGCATATCCGAGTCTAAATAGATAGCACGACCAGAATAACCAGCAACTTGGGGAATGATAAACCGCTGAAAAGAAAATGGCGTGCGCGGCCAATTGATAGAATCTTGTGGCATAGGAATCACTACATCTGATGTATGTAGAGGAGTGAATTCAACAGTCATGCTTGCATGTTTACGAATCGAATACTCCAGTACTTTTACAGAAAGCATCTGCTCTTCCGTTGTCGCGACATAAATTCGTACTGGCGACTCGATATCTAAAGGAGATGCATTAATTTGATATGTCATAATTGATCTCGCTATGCCTAGGAACTGCTTATCAAATGATGACTGGCGATTAGAAAGCAAAGTTGGCAATGATTTGAAATTAGATGCGTAAGTCGCACCACCATCAATTCCCAACGAACGAATGTTTTTTACGCCTACCATACCAAGCAGCGCATAAGGCGCCTCAGCGCTAAAATGATGAATAAAAATTGATGGCGAAACTCCATTTATTTTACTGCCTACTTTGTTATACCAAAGTAATCTGCCTTTCTCTGCAAAAAATGCCAAAACTGGCTTGAGTAAAACTAGTTCTGCCAAACAGAGTTTTCCAGGTCTATGCCGAACGTGGGGAAACCAAGGCATTAATAAATAATTCGCATTCGTGGCTAATGCCTTTTCACAATGCTCAATAACATCTAGATCAATTGCATGAGCTATTTCAACTTTTTTTTCTAAAACAACATGATTTAAACCGAATATATTAAATTGAGTTGTATCGAATTCTTTTACCTTAGCAAAAGATGGCCCCTTCCCAAGAACAAGCCAAGGGCGTTCTCGCCATGCCTCATTTTGCGATGCATACCATGTAAAAAAATCCTGCAAAATCATTTGTTAACTTTTTTACGCAAAAACGAAGCTAATTTCCTGATATCTCTTAAGCAGCGTGACATTATCCAAGTACGAGCCAGCCATTGTTTAAACAAATAGAATTTAATTGCTCTATTGGCTTTTCGTACATTTTCCCATGCGTTCATTTCATATTGAGCCTTAGTGTGGCCTATACTTGAGCTGCTATCTTTCTTTTCTGCTAAACAAAAAACTGAAGCAGGATGATGTGGTGGAGCATGAGATTTTGTTGTCTGAATCGAGAATCCAGCCTTTTCGACTGCTGCGACAAGGGTGCGCTGTGAAAAATGAAACAAGTGCCCAATGTGTAGGTTTTCAGCATGCCCATAATGCGCTATGTCAGGTACATCAATGTAAATTCTTCCGCCAATAACCGTCAGTTCCTTTAAGGATTTTATAAAAGTTACTGGGTTATTAACATGCTCTAATACGTGATTCACGAGCACTAAATCGAATTTATCCTCACGGCTTAGAATTAATGCATTTAAGTTCGAGTAAGTTGTACAACCTGTTTCCTTTCTCGCATAAGCGGCGAAACTTTCAGAAGGCTCTACACCAACCAACACAAGCTCCTTACAGTGCGATTTCAAATTGGATAATAACGTACCTTCTGCGCATCCAATGTCGAGCACCCGCATGCCCTTGAAAAAATTAATACGGCTGGCAATCAGCTTAGCTGTGTAAGAAAGTCGTTCAACCTTATGATATCGAGCCACGTATTTGGCATCTGGCGTTACAGCTGCCTGATAAACTTGGCGATAGGCGTAACTATAAAATGCATCCATTTCTTCCGGCGTAGGTCGCGGCCAAGTTTGCACCAATCCACATTGTAAGCAGCCAGCAGTTTGGACGCCCATACCATAGCGGTCATTAGTAGCAAGTTTTTGAAATACCTTTCCCTCACACAAAGGGCAAGGGGGCGATTCTTTAGCTAGGTTGCGATAACCAATCATATATTTTAATTTCCAATCGACTGATTAGTGCTTCTATGTAAAGTACGAACCGCAACCTTATGAAGAAAAAACCAGTTCAGACATTGATAAAGAAAAATTCCTCCAACTATAGCGTAAGCGCCAATATACAAAAACCCGAAAACCTTAAATATGGAACTAAGTATAAAACTTACCATAGCGAGGCGATTAATTGATGAGATATCACCAATTGCATACATAAGCCCAGAAGACAATTGCCCTGCTGCCGCCGGAATAATTGTCCATATTATTAAGAGAATTAAATCTGTTCGACCAAACACATTTAGGTCAATCACGTCGAATATTTTCCCTCCGCGAAGAACAAAAAATGTAATTGGTATGGTGATACAAAAAATACAGCCTACAACAAGTGAAAGAGTACGCAGCTGCTTGTAATACATAACTAGAAGTTCACTTCCATTACTTGAAGCAAGGCACTTCCCAGCATTTACCAATAGTGGCCTTGCCAAAACGCGCTCACTCACACTTAGAGAAGCCGTTGCTAATTGCTGTCCAATGCCTAGGGAAGTTAAAACACCCGGCTGACAAAAACTACCAAGTACACGATCAATAATCGAGCCCGTTTTATAGATGGATGAAATAGATATGACTTGGCTTGTTTTTTTCCAAAGTTTTATTGTCAAGTCATTTACTGTGGTTCGACGCGCGGTTATGAAATGATAATTAATAACGAGCAGCGAAACCACTGATCGGGCGAAAAGTAGCCAAGCGAAACCTATTATTCCGAAATTATTTATAATAGGCGAGACCAAACCTAATGCTACCAAAGTTGTAAGCATCTGAACTACTTCAACGAATACAAATTTTTTGTTTGCGCAGTGTCCTGCCACACCAATTGCAAGTAAAACCTGAGCCACAGCACTTGCGCAGAATATCTGCGCAAGATTTGTAGATAATTGGTCATTTATCGCTAGGCCAGTAAAAATTACTGGCATCCACCATTGCGCAGAAAAAGCCAAAGCCCCGAACAATATTAGCAAAGGTAATGTGATTTGAAATAGCGTTGCTTGCACAAATGCTTGCCCACGAACGCCATCAAGACCTGCGACTGCAGGCATAAGGTTATTTACTAATGCGCCACTAAGAAGTGCGCTAATAAACATAGGAATGCTTTGCGATGCAAAATAAGCATCCGTTGCCAAACCTGATCCTATCAAGACAACGCAAGAAAAATGAAGCATCAGCCCGAGTGCCACGCTCGTCACTGATAGCCACATTAACGAAATAGCAGAGTTGTCTTTTACTGGCATATTCTTAACTCTTAAAATAACATAGAAGATATGCCGTTCGAATAGCCAGAACTTCTATCAAAATGGTGACATAGTTAGATGATAAAGCAAGCGAAATGAATGAAATTATTAAATCGATTGCCTCCCTATTCTAACGAGTCAATATTCTGCAGATCTACTCCCAAGGCTATCCGTCATCTAGCCAAACACGATTCGAGTCCCTGACATTTCAATAACATCACCGTACGTCAAAAAATAAATACTTTCACCTATGGAGTCGCCATTTACCAACGGATAAATCGTGCCTTCAACATGCGTGAGGTGATAACCCTGAGTAGTGTTGCTAACGACAGCAACCTGCACACCAGGCCGTCCAATTGTGGTCAAGGCTCTTGTCAATGCAATTACTTTTCCGGAGCTGGCACCATTGAGCACCTTGATGACAGCAGCGCCGTGGGCAACTGTATTGACACTCAATCCCGAGTCAGGATTACGTCGGCCAGGGTCTTGATCGACTGATTGCTTATGCGCTGATATCGATGGCAGCGCACTTCTTGCGACGTCCACTGTCTGCGTTTCGTTGACAACGTATCTTATTTTATATTTTGTCAGTTCGATCACATCATCATGTTGCAAAAAATGCTTCCTGACCGGCTGACCATTGACCTTGGTACCATTGGTGCTTCCTAGGTCTTCCAGAAACACGTCGTTTGACGTCATGACAATCACTGCATGCTTGATGCTGACGGCAATATGGTCGATGACCACATCATTTTGCGTGCACCGGCCGATGGTAATGCGATTTTTCACCAGCGGAATTTCCCGCTGTGGCGCGCCATCGGTGCTGATGATGATCCTTGCCATGCCGGCCCCCGCCCAATGTTTTACTTCATCCAGTTACGCATGCGGTCGAATAGGTTCTTTGGCTTGCTGTTGACCGAAATTACCTTGACCAGGATCACCGAAATATTATCCTTGCCGCCATGGGTGTTGGCGCGCTGGATCAGGGTGTTGCAGGTGGAATCGAGATTCGAGCCGAATTCGTTCAGGGTGGCGGTTAACTCATTGACCGGCAGCATGTCGGACAGGCCATCCGAGCACAGCAAGTACAGGTCGCCCGGCTTGGTGACGTGGTCGTGTACCTCGATATCCAGTTCAGGGTCGACCCCGACCGCGCGCGTGATCAGGTTGCGGTTCGGAGAAAACTGCGCCGCTTCCGGCGTGATCAAGCCGGCATCGATCTGTTCCTGCAACAGCGAATGGTCGCGCGTGATCTGCTCCAGCCGGCCGTCGCGCAAGCGGTAGGCGCGCGAATCACCGACGTGGGCCAGTACCAGCTGGTCCTGGTGGAATACGCCCACTACCAGCGTGGTGCCCATGCCTTCGAATTGCGGCTCATTATGGGCCGCATCGATGATTGATGCGTTGGCGCGACTGACGGATTGCACGACCAGTTGCTGCAGCTGCTTGTCGCTGTGGCGTCCCCATTGCTTGAACTGCGGCGGCAATTGCTCTTCGAGCGATTCCTGCACCACGGTAACCGCAATGCTGCTGGCGACTTCGCCGGCGCTATAGCCACCCATGCCGTCGGCAAGAATCACGAATCCATGCTCGGGGCTGACCGCAATGAAATCTTCATTATGCGATCGCACCAGACCGGTATCGGTTTTTGCAGCGAATTCGAGCGCGACGTGATAGGCCATGGGCAGTTTATGCGGCCAAGTCGAAATAGGGTGGATACAAAGTCACAAAGCCTCTTTTTATAGCGTCTGGTCGAAAATCATACCTAAAAATTATGATTGTTGGCAGTTTTATACAATATTTTGCGATTCGACCGCGCTTGGCACATGCTTCGAACGCGGCAAACAAGGCGCGGCTTCACCCACCTTGCGGAAAAAACGACGGGGAGCCGAAGCTCCCCGCAAGTCTGCGATTGCAGGTATTTAGCCGGCAATCACGATCATCACAGCACCGATTGTAACAAACGCGCCATCTCCGATGGATTTTTAGTCACTTTGATGCCGCAGGCTTCCATGATTTCCAGCTTGGCCTGCGCGGTATCCGCCCCACCCGAAATCAAGGCGCCGGCATGGCCCATGCGCTTGCCCGGCGGCGCGGTGACACCGGCAATAAAGCCGACCACCGGCTTTTTCATGTTGTCCTTGACCCAGTACGATGCATTGGCCTCGTCCGGACCGCCGATTTCGCCGATCATGATGACCGCGTCGGTATCCGGATCGTCATTGAACATCTTCATGATGTCGATATGCTTCAAGCCATTGATTGGGTCGCCACCGATGCCGACTGCCGACGACTGGCCCAGTCCCAATGCTGTCAGTTGGCCGACCGCTTCATAGGTCAGTGTGCCGGAACGCGATACCACGCCGATGCGGCCCTTCTTGCAGATATGGCCGGGCATGATGCCAATCTTGATTTCGTCCGGCGTGATCAGGCCCGGGCAGTTCGGCCCCAACAGCAGGGTCTTGCTGCCAGCCTTGGCCATCCTGTCTTTCAGCGCCATCATGTCACGCACCGGAATGCCTTCGGTGATGCAGATCGCCAGGTCGAGTTCGGCTTCAACCGCTTCCCAGATGGCAGCAGCGGCGCCGGCCGGCGGCACGTAGATCACGGATACGGTGGCGCCGGTCTGCGCCTTGGCGTCCTTGACGGTGGCATAAATCGGGATGCCTTCGAAGTCTTCGCCAGCCTTTTTCGGGTTGACGCCGGCGACGAAGCAGTTCTTGCCATTGGCGTAGTCGCGGCACATCCGGGTGTGGAACTGGCCGGTCTTGCCGGTGATGCCTTGGGTGATGACTTTGGTGTCTTTGTTGATCAGGATACTCATATGATTCCTTTTTTATCCGTCATTCCCGCGCACGCGGGAATCCATGTTAATTCACTACATCAGTGTAAAGGTCGCGCCAATCCGGATTTAACTTTTCGACAAGATCGATTTTCCAGAGTCGATTCCATTTTTTCAGCTGTTTTTCGCGCTTGATCGCTTCATTGATGTCTTCATGTGTTTCAAACCACACCAATGTCTTCAAACCATACTTTGCGCTAAACCCATCCACAAAAGCTTCTTTGTGTTGCCAAACCCGTTTGATCAAGTCGGACGTCATGCCGATGTAGAGTGTTCCACGGGGCTGGTTCGACAAGATATAAACGTAGCTTTGCATTCATTAAAATGGTTTCCCGCGTTCGCGGGAATGACGTACCTTTTATCTTTGTTTGAACCAAAACGCTCTCAACAGCAATGTTACTTGCCGTTGGCCGCTGCAACTACCTTTTGCGCAGCTTCTTCCATCGAGTCGGCCGAGATGATCGGCAGGCCGGAGTCGGCCAGCATTTTCTTGCCGATATCCTCATTCGTGCCCTTCATGCGCACCACCAGCGGCACGGTCAGATGCACCGCCTTGGAGGCGACAATCACGCCTTCGGCAATCACGTCGCAGCGCATGATGCCGCCGAAAATATTGACCAGAATCGCTTTCAGGCCCGGGTTCTTCAGCATGATCTTGAAGGCTTCGGTGACTTTTTCGGCGGTGGCGCCGCCGCCCACGTCCAGGAAGTTGGCCGGCTCGCCGCCGAACAGCTTGATGGTGTCCATGGTGGCCATGGCCAGGCCGGCACCGTTGACCAGGCAGCCGATGTTGCCGTCCAGGGAAATGTAGGCCAGGTCGAACTTGGAAGCCTCGACTTCGGCCGGGTCTTCTTCATCCAGGTCGCGGTAGGCGACGATTTCCGGTTGGCGGTACAAGGCGTTGGAATCGAAATTGAATTTGGCGTCGAGCGCGATGACCTTGCCGTCGCCGGTCAGGATCAGCGGGTTGATTTCGGCCAGCGAGGCATCGGTTTCCCAGTAAGCCTTGTACAAGCCCTGCAGCTGCACGCGCGCGTCGGCAATCGATGCCGGCGGAATGCCGATCTTGGCCGAGATCGCATCGGCTTCGGCATCGGTCAAGCCGACTGCCGGATCAATCGCCACCTTGTGGATCAGTTCCGGATGGCTCTCCGCTACTTCTTCGATATCCATGCCGCCTTCGCTTGATGCCATCAGGACTACCCGCTGACTGACGCGGTCGGTAACCATCGATACGTACAGTTCCTTCTTGATGTCGGCGCCCTCTTCAATCAACAGGCGCCGCACTTTCTGGCCTTCCGGTCCGGTCTGATGGGTGACCAGTTGCATGCCCATGATGGCGTTGGCATACTCCTTGACCTGCTCGATCGACTTGGCTACCTTGACGCCGCCGCCTTTGCCGCGGCCGCCGGCGTGAATCTGCGCCTTGACGACCCATACCGGACCGCCGAGCGTTTCGGCGGCCTTGACGGCCTCGTCGACCGACATGCATGGAATGCCGCGAGGCACAGTCACGCCGAACTTGCGGAGGATTTCCTTGCCCTGATACTCATGGATTTTCATGCGAACTTCCCTTCAGACGCTTAGTGAACAAATATACGGAGATACTTAACTGGATTGCTGTCCGGCCGGCTTGATTGCCCAGCGCGGATAATACTTTTCAACAGCCGCGCCATCGCTGCGCAATGCATGACAACGGTCCAGCTGGAACGGCTTTTTGCCTTGCGTATCGTCGCTGGCAGCGTCGCCGGTACTAAAGACCTCGCCGGAAAATGCCTGGATGGCGGCGGTCGGCAAAACTTGCGCGAGTTCGGTCAAGTGGGTGCAGCCATGCGCACCGGCCAGTCGCTCCTGCAGCTGGCGCCGAAAGCCCTGCATCAGGTTCAAACCGACCAGTTTGCGGTAATCAGGCCCGATCGTGTCGCAGTAGCCGTAATACGGCACTGCATCCGATGCGGCTTGCACATCGACGATATTTAACTGCCGGTCAATGGTCAGACGCAACCAGATATCATGCATTGCATCGCCGGCGCTACGCGTGCCCGAAGCCAGTGCGACATCACCGGTCTTGACATCAGTGATACGGGCATCCAGATCCCACAAACCATCTTCGCGCGCATATGCCTCGACCTGAATGGTCCGGGTATGCTTCAGGGCGCGGCGGGGGCTGGAGGGTAACAGGGGCATAAGCGCCGATGAATCGGCCAAAATTAATGCCGCATGCGCGACGCTACTGCAAACACTGCAACAGCTCCTGCATACGGCTTGGAAAAATGTGGCAAAAGTGTAGCACAGCTAGGCATGGACTCGCCAGCCTAGTAATTCTACCGGCCAGCCAATCCGTAAACCCACGTCATGCCCCAACGGCATGCTCAATGCGGTACGACCGCCTCACATTTCTTCGTCATCATCAGGTTGACCGATGCTGCGCATGGCGGATTGGATGGCCCGATGGGAAAAGCCACGCTGTTGCAAAAAACGCATTTGCTTGGCACGCTCGGCTGCATTTGCTGGCGCTTGGCCGTATTTCCTGACCCACACCGCACGGGCCCGCGCCACTTCATCCTTAGCCAATCCTTCCTGAATGCCGGCCAGCGCTTCACTGTCAAGATGATGGCTTTGCAGCTCGGAGAGGATGCGGTTGTTGCCGAACCGGGCGGCGCGACGGTGCACCAGCGATTCGGCAAAGCGGCTTTGGGACAAGAGTTTGGCGGCTTCCAGCGCATCCAGCAGTGCTTCCACATTATCTTGCTCTTGAGCATGACGCGACAGCTTGCGTGCCAGCTCAAGCCGGCTGTGCTCACGGGCGGCCAGATAACGCAGCGCGCGCGCTTTCAGGCTGATTTGCAATTTTGCCATGGCATGCAGTAAACAGGAATGTCGTTGAATGACTGGAAAAGGAAGTAGAAAAGGCCATGGTTGCGCACCATGGCCTTGATCCGGTTGGAACACCGAATGGACTTATTCGACTTCCTTGCTTTCTTTATTGCTTTCTTTGCTTTCTTTGCTTTCCTTGGCTTCTTTGCCGGCCTTCTTAGCTACCGGCTCAGTGCCTTTGGCCGCTTCCAGCTCAGGCACGCCCAGGGAGACGCGCACCTTGTTTTCAATTTCACGTGCCAGCGCCGGATGTTCCTTCAGGTAATTGCGTGCATTATCCTTGCCCTGCCCGATCCGTTCGCCGTTATAGCTGTACCAGGCGCCGGATTTTTCGACGATCTTGGCTTCCGAGCCAAGATCGAGGATTTCGCCTTCACGAGAAGTGCCTTCGCCATACAAGATATCGAAATGGGCTTCCCTGAACGGCGGCGCGATCTTGTTCTTGACGACCTTGACCTTGGTTTCATTGCCGATCACTTCGTCACCCGACTTGATCGAACCGGTGCGGCGAATATCCAGACGCACCGACGCATAGAATTTCAGCGCATTGCCGCCGGTCGTGGTTTCCGGGTTGCCGAACATGACGCCGATCTTCATGCGGATCTGGTTGATGAAGATAACCAGCGTATTGGTGCGGTTGATCGAGCCGGTCAGCTTGCGCAATGCCTGCGACATCAGACGTGCCTGCAGACCAGGCAGCGAGTCGCCCATGTCGCCTTCGATTTCGGCGCGCGGCGTCAAGGCTGCCACCGAGTCGATCACGATCAGGTCGACGCCGCCCGAGCGCACCAGCGCATCGGTGATTTCCAGTGCCTGCTCGCCGGTATCCGGCTGCGAAATCAACAAATCCGACAGGTTGATGCCGAGCTTTTGCGCATAGGTGACGTCAAGCGCATGCTCGGCATCGATAAAGGCGCAGGTGCCGCCCAGTTTTTGCATTTCGGCAATTGTTTGCAGCGTCAGCGTGGTTTTGCCGGACGATTCCGGGCCATAGATTTCCACTACGCGGCCGCGCGGCAATCCGCCCACGCCCAGCGCAATATCCAGACCGAGCGAACCGGTCGACACCACTTGCACTTCCTCGACCACGGCGCCGTCTTCCATGCGCATCACGGAACCCTTGCCGAATTGCTTTTCGATCTGGGCCAAGGCGGCCGCCAGTGCCTTGCTCTTGTCGAGATTCGGTGCGTATTTCTTGTCGTCCATAAGGTTTCTTTCGAAATGACAGATATTGATAATTCGTCAAAAGCGGGGCTTGCTAATCATTACCGCCATATAGAGACTGTGTCTGGAAAATCGCTTTTGACCGCAGAATCAGTACTGTATAAAAAACCAGTGCTTTATGCAAGCGGAATTTGCAGGAATTTTAAAAATATCGATGTACGCAAGAAAGCCTTCGGAAACAATGCTTTATCACAACAAATCGCATCACTGTTTCCCAAGCCCATCCGACAGCCGCAGCTAAATCAGTAAGCAATCGAGCGATGTGCCGCCCAACAATCTATCGCCCTAGCTGCTGCCTGTCATGCATGGTTCTGTATGGCTTAATCGATCTTCGGCTATATAAATACGGGAACGTTCCTCATGCCCGATGCGATTTCCAGCTTAAAAAAATGGCTGCAAAGCCGAAACCTTGCAGCCATTTTTTTACCATTCCGGCTTACACCACAATCGTTTGCGCCTCGCCAGCCTGGCGTTCGCGGATTTCGCCGATCCGCATCACGGTTTCACCGGCGGCCTGCAACTGGGCTTGTGCCGCTGCAGCATTTTCCTGTGACACGATGACGGTCATGCCGATGCCGCAATTGAATACCCGGTGCATTTCGGCGTCGGCTACGCCGCCATGCTGCTGCAGCCAGCCAAACAGCGGCGGCATGTTCCAGGCATCGCGGTGCAATACCGCCGTCAAATTATCCTTTAATACACGCGGCACGTTTTCGACCAGTCCGCCGCCGGTGATATGCACCATGCCCTTGACCTCCATGGCTTCCATCAGCGCCAGCAAGGGCTTCACATAGATACGGGTTGGTTCGAGCAACACGTCGGCCAAGGTGCGGCCATGGAAATCGGCGTTCAGGTCCGGATGCGCGACCGAGAGGATCTTGCGTACCAGCGAATAGCCATTCGAATGGGCACCGGACGAAGCCAATCCCAGCACCACATCGCCGGGCACGATTTTGCTGCCGTCGATCAGTTTCGATTTTTCCACTGCGCCGACGGCAAAACCGGCCAGGTCGTATTCGCCGGCCGGATACATGCTCGGCATTTCCGCGGTTTCGCCGCCGATCAATGCGCAGCCGGCCAGCTCGCAGCCCCTGGCAATGCCCTTGATGACATCGGTGGCGGTCGGCACATCCAGCTTGCCGCAGGCGAAGTAATCAAGAAAAAACAAGGGTTCCGCGCCCTGCACCAGGATATCGTTGACACTCATCGCCACCAGGTCGATACCGACCGTGTCATGCTTGTCCAACTGAAAAGCCAGTCTGAGCTTGGTGCCGACGCCATCGGTGCCGGACACCAATACCGGTTCCTTGAATTTCTTGCTGACCTCGAACAATGCGCCAAAGCCGCCGATGCCGCCCATGACGCCTTCGCGCATAGTGCGCTTGGCAAATGGCTTGATGGCTTCGACCAGGGCATCGCCGGCATCGATATCGACACCGGCATCGCGGTAGGACAGGGAAACGCTTGAAGGGAAACTCATGATGTAATTGGCGTCAGAGACGGTAAAATAGCGGGTTGTGACCGCACGAAAACATGAAAACGCCATGAAAACGCGCGGCAAAGCCGTATTTTAACAAAATCGCCCCGCTTTCCCGACCTGTTGATGCCATTTTCTTTACCGTCGCTGTATCGATGCCACCGCCGGCCGCAGATTTTTGTCGTCGGCTCGTCCGCTTTGGTCGCCGCCAGTTGCGTTTCAGTGATGGCAAAACCGGGACAGACAGATTATCCTTGTGGCCCGCTCGGCAAGTTTACCTCCTGATTTTGATGAAACAGTTACTGCTGGATCTCGATACCCACCAAACCCCTACCCTTGCCAGGTTCGTGGTGGGCCAGAATGCTGAATTGATTGCCTTGCTGTCGCGCGTGGCGGCACGCACCGTCGACGGCTTGAGCGAACGTTTTATTTATCTGTGGGGCGAATCCGGCGCCGGCAAGACCCATTTGCTGCGTGCCCTGGCCAGCCAGGATGCGGCGCGTTACCTCACAGCCGATGCCGATGAAGCTGCATTTACCTACCAGCCGCAGACCAGCCTGTACCTGATCGACGACTGCGCCGGATTGGGTCCGGCCGCGCAAATCGCCGCCTTCAACCTGTTTAACCAGGTGCGTGAACAGGGCGGCGTGCTGGTGGCAGCCGGACCGCAGCCGCCGGCGGTACTGAACGTGCGCGAAGATTTGCGCACGCGACTTGGCTGGGGCCTGATTTACCAGGTGCACGGCTTGACCGATGACGCAAAAATCGCCGCGCTGGAACAGGCCGCGCATGCACGCGGGTTGACGCTGTCGAACGGCGTGCTACCCTATCTGATGACCCATTTCCGGCGCGACATGCCCTCCCTGACTGCAATGCTCGATGCGCTGGACCGCTATTCGCTGGAAACCAAACGCCCGATCACCTTGCCGCTGCTGAAAACCCTGCTGCAACAGGAAGGCGATCCGCAACTCCACGACACCCTGCATACTCCATGATGAACCTGGCTCTTTTCGATCTCGACCATACCCTGCTGCCGCTTGACTCGGATTTCGAGTGGGGACAGTTCCTGGCGCGCACCGGCGCGGTTGACGCCAAGGCGCTGGAAAAGCGCAATGCCTATTTTTACGAGCAATACCAGGCCGGCACGCTGGATCCGGTAGCGTATCTGGAATTCGCCTTCGGCACGCTGGCGCAATTCCCGCGCACCCAACTGGATGCCTGGCATCGCCAGTTCATGGCCGAAGTGATCGAGCCGGCGATCCTGCCGACGGCATGTGCATTAGTCAAAAAACACCAGGATGCCGGCGACCTGGTGGCAATCATCACCGCCACCAACCGCTTTGTGACTGCGCCGATCGCCAGCGCATTCGGCGTCGAACACCTGATCGCCGCCGAGCCGGAAGTCGCTCCCAATGGCGACCTGACCGGCAAACTGATCGGCACGCCGCCCTACGGCCCGGGCAAGGTGATCAACGCCCATGCGTGGCTGGCCAGCCTCGGCAAGACACTGGGCGACTTCGAGTCCAGCCATTTCTATAGCGATTCCCAAAACGACATCCCCTTGTTATCCGCGGTCACCCACCCGGTAGCAACCAACCCCAATGCCCGGCTTGCAGAACATGCGCAAGTTCACGGCTGGCCCATCCTGAAACTGTTCCATGATTAAAAAATTCATCCGCCGCATGCTCGGCGTCAAGAACGCTCCCGCCGACTTCACCAAGCCGGTGGTGCTGGGCGCCAAGGAACACAAGATTGACCCGAAACTGGTATCGCCGAATGCGGTACGAGTGACGCAAGCCTTGCAGGAAGCCGGCTTCAAGGCATTCCTGGTGGGCGGGGCGGTGCGCGACTTGCTGCTGGGTATCAAGCCGAAGGATTTCGATGTCGCCACCAATGCGACGCCCGAACAGGTCAAGAAGCTGTTCCGGCGTGCCTTCATCATTGGCCGGCGCTTCCAGATCGTGCACGTGATGTTTGGCCAGGAATTGATTGAAGTCACCACGTTCCGCGGCCCGGCCACCGAATCCGCGCCCAAGGATGATCATGGCCGGGTCTTGCGCGACAATACCTTCGGCCTGCAGCATGAAGATGCGATCCGGCGCGATTTCACGATCAATGCGATGTATTACGACCCGGCCAGCCAGGAGGTACTCGATTACCACAAGGGCATGACCGATATCCGCGACAAGACCCTGCGCATCATCGGTGTGCCGGAAGCGCGCTTCCGGGAAGACCCGGTGCGCCTGCTGCGCGTGGTGCGCTTCGCGGCCAAACTGAAATTCACTATCGATCCGACCACCAGCGCACCGATTGCAGTGATGGCGCCGCTGATCAACAATGTGCCGGCGGCGCGCGTGTTCGATGAAATGATCAAACTTTTGATGAGCGGTCATGCGCTGGCCTGCCTGCAGCAGTTGCGCAAGGAAGGCTTGCACCACGGCTTGCTGCCGCTGCTGGATGTGGTGCTGGAACAGCCGCTCGGCAAGGAATTCGTGCGGCTGGCCCTGTCCAATACCGACTTGCGCGTGCGCCAGGGCAAACCGGTGTCGCCCGGCTTCCTGTTTGCGGCGCTGCTGTGGCATCAGGTGCTGGAAAAATGGAATGCCTACAAGGTGGCCGGGGAATCGGCGATTCCCGCATTGCACCTGGCAGCCGACGATGTACTCGAGTCGCAGGCGGAAAAGCTGGCACTGCAGCGCAAGATCACCACCGACATGCGCGACATCTGGGCGATGCAGCCGCGCTTCGAGCGGCGCATCGGCAAGTCGCCATACAAGTTGCTGGAACATCCGCGCCTGCGTGCCGGTTACGACTTCCTGCTACTGCGCTGCGAATCGGGGGAACTGGACGCTGAACTGGGCGAGTGGTGGACGGCCTTCATGGACGCCGATGGACCGAACCGTGAAATCCTGCTGGCGCAAAAACCGAAGGGCGACGCTGACGCCGCCGCACCGAAAAAGCGCCGGCGGCGCAGCAACCGCAGCCGTGCCAAGCCAGCCGACGATACCGGTACCGGCGACTGACCGTGGCTGGCGTGACGGCGTACATTGGTATCGGCTCGAACCTGGGCGATGCCCGCGCGCAGGTGGAACAGGCGCTGGCTGCGCTGCAGCACTTGCCGCACACGCGCCTGAGCGGGCAATCGAGCCTATTTCAAACCGCGCCGGTCGAGGCTGCAGGCAATGACTTCATCAATGCCGTCGCCTGCCTCGAAACCCAATTATCGGCACAGGTGCTGCTTGAGCATCTGCAGGCGCTGGAACAGGCAGCCGGGCGCGAACGCACTTTTGTGAATGCGCCGCGCACGCTCGACCTGGATTTGCTGCTGTACGGACAGCAAGCCATTGATACGGCAACGCTGACGGTGCCGCATCCGCGCATGACCGCGCGCGCCTTTGTGCTGATTCCGCTGTTGCAACTCGACCCGTTCATTGCGATTCCCGGCCGCGGTGCGGCGCATCAGTTCGCGCCGCAGGTGGCCGGGCAAACGATCCGCAAGCTCTGACCGAACATCCTTGCCGTTAATCCTGAAACAGGCAACCATGTTCAAGCACTGCACACACAAGCAATCCGACAGAACAGATGGTGTGTGCCGCGTGCACGGGACCGTCCTCGATTCACATTGACCAGCGACCAAGGCCATGCAAATTCCCGTTACCGTGCAAACCGTCGCACTACTGAGCCTGTCGAACGTCTTCATGACGATTGCCTGGTATGGCCATTTGAAAAACCTGGCCAGCAAACCATGGTGGATCGCGGCGCTGATCAGCTGGGGCATCGCCTTGTTCGAATACCTGCTGCAGGTACCCGCCAATCGCATCGGCTTTACTGTAATGAGCCTGGCGCAGCTGAAGATTATGCAGGAAGCGATTACACTGACAGTCTTCGTGCCGTTTGCCATGCTGTACATGGGCCAGCCGTTCAAGCTCGATTATGTGTGGGCCGGCTTGTGCCTGGTGGGCGCAGTTTATTTTATTTTCCGTTCATGAGATGAGTTCCAGATATAAATACGTGGTAGTGGAAGGACCGATCGGCGCCGGCAAGACGTCGCTGACGACCAAGATTGCGGCAAGCTGGGGCGCGCAAACGCTGCTGGAACAGCCGCTGGACAATCCGTTCCTGGAAAAGTTTTACCGCGACCCGACCCGCCATGCACTGGCAACCCAGATGTTTTTCCTGTTTCAGCGCATGAACCAGTTGCGCGATCTGACTCAGGCCGACTTGTTTGCCGGTCCTGTTGTGTCGGATTTTTTGCTGGACAAGGATCCGATTTTTGCGCGGCTGACCTTGGGCGACGAAGAATTGCAGCTGTATCGGCAGTTGTATGAACACCTGAAGCCGCAAGCCGCTACGCCGGACCTGGTGATCTACCTGCAGGCGCAGCCCGAAACCCTGATCGAACGCGTGAAAAAGCGCGGCATCGGGATGGAGGCCGGCATGTCGGAAACCTATCTGTACCGGCTGTGTGAAAGTTACAGCCGTTTCTTTTATCATTACGATGCAGCGCCGCTGTTGATCGTCAACACCGAGCACTTGAATCCGATCGAACGCGACGAGGATTTCACCCTGTTGATGATGCGCATTGCCAACATGCGCGGCAAGCGGGAATTTTTCAATCTTGGGGAATGAGTATGGCCGACTACTTGCAGGACAATGATGCAACCGGGCGCAAGAAAGCCGTCACCATTCCGGCACTGATGGCGATGCGCACAGCCGGCGAAAAAATCACGATGCTGACCTGTTATGACGCCAGCTTTGCTGCCTTGATGGATCACTGCGGTCTGGATGTGTTGCTGGTCGGGGATTCGCTCGGCAATGTCTGTCAGGGCCACAGCTCGACACTGCCGGTATCGATTGGCGACATGGCGTACCATACGGCCTGCGTTGCGCGTGGCAACCGGACCGCATTTCTGGTTGCCGATATGCCATTCGGCACTTATGCCACCCGGGAATCGGCATTCAGCCATGCCGTCACACTGATGCAGGCCGGCGCGCAAATGGTCAAACTGGAAGGCGGCGCCTGGTTGGCCGACACCGTTGTATTCCTGGTCGAACGTGGCATTCCGGTATTCGCGCATCTCGGCTTAACGCCGCAATCAGTGCATCAACTTGGCGGATTCAAGGTGCAGGGCAAAACAGCTGAAAGTGCGGAGCGACTGAAAGCCGATGCATTGGCGCTTCAGGCAGCGGGCGCCTCGTTCCTCCTCCTTGAAGCGATTCCGGCGGCACTGGCACAGGAAGTCACCAGCCTGCTGGCTATTCCGACCATTGGTATTGGTGCCGGCGTACAGTGTTCCGGACAAGTGCTGGTCATGCATGACATGCTGGGTCTGGGCAGCCGCAAGATGCGCATGGTCAGAAATTTCATGGAAGGTGCGCCCAGCATCGAAGCCGCCGTGCGCGCTTATATTGGGGCAGTCAAGGACCAGTCTTTCCCGGCGACGGAACACAGTTTCTGAACGTATCTCGGCTTGATTGATGGGCACTGGCAGCGCCATCAATAGCCTGACTGCGGCGAAGCGTGGCCAGGCCCCCAGATGCAGGCAGGAGGTTCAAGTCGGGCAGTAATCCTCATAACGGGCATAACTGGCCTGCAGCTTTTCCGAGAGTTCGTCCGGATTGCTGACGGTTACGCCCAAATCGCGCAACAAACCATCATGCAAGCCATAAATCCAGCTATGGATCGTCAGCGTCTGGCCGCGCTCCCAGGCATCGCGCACGGTGCTGGTCTGGCAGACATTGGCCACTTGCTCGATCACATTCAATTCGCACAGGCGGTCCTGCTTGGCGCGCGTGGGCAAGGTATCGCCCAGATAACGCTCATGCTTTTGATGCACATCCTGCACATGGCGCAGCCAGTTGTCCGCCAGGCCAATGCGCCGGCGCGTCAGTGCTGCATGCACACCGGAGCAACCATAGTGGCCGCAGACGATCACATGCTTGACCCCCAGCAAGTCAATCGCGAACTGCAGCACCGACAAGCAGTTCAGGTCAGTATGCACCACTACATTGGCAATATTGCGATGAACGAATAATTCGCCCGGCAACAAGTCAACGATTTCATTGGCCGGCACGCGGCTGTCGGAACAGCCAATCCATAGATATTGCGGCGACTGTTGCGCTGCAAGCTTTTTGAAAAAATCGGCATCTTGCCGCACCATGGAAGCTGCCCATTCGCGATTATTGCGAAACAGCGTTTCCAGCCCATCATTCTTTTCGGTTGTCATATCCAAATCCATGTCTGTCAAAAAAGTGTTACCCATTCATGGGAGGCAGGAAATTTACTTTCCGAACGCATCCGCGCTACGCCTTGCGTCTGTGGCAAGACGAGGCATAGGCATGCAAATTTACAGTAATCAGTTCTGAATTTTCTATATACTCACGCCGCGCGGAAACCGCGTGCCATGGGTTTCATTGTCACGTCAATGCGTGACAGCGGCGCCACGACATTTGCAATCGACGTTTTCTTCATCAAGGCAGGAAACCAATGGCAGGGCAGATCATAACCCAACACCTGAGCCTGCTGACGATCCTGTTTTGCGCCTACTTTATTCGCGGCATTGCCGGCTTCGGTTCCGGATTGATCGCCATCCCGCTGCTGGCACTGTCGCACCCACTGCCGTTTGCAGTGCCGCTAATCCTGGCCCTAGATTTTATCGCATCCCTGGCGTTGACACGCACCGATCAAAAACTTGCCAGCTGGCCTGAAGTGCGATCGCTGCTGCCATTTGGCCTGCTTGGCGGTTTGCTGGGGGCATTTTTGCTGATGCGGTTTCCCGCATCGGGATTGATGCTGCTGCTGGGAATGCTGGCAGTGCTGGTCGGCTTGATGGATGTACTCGGCTTGCGGCCCAATACGCCAATTTCGCGCCGCTGGGCGATTCCCACCGGGCTGCTCGGCGGCTGCGCCGGCGCCTTGTTTGGCACCAGTGCGCCGCCTTACATCATTTACCTGTCGCAGCGCCTGCCGGACAAGAGCGCGCTGCGCGCGACGTTTTCCTTGCTGTTCCTGATCGATGGCAGCTTCCGCTTACTCTTGTTTGCCGTGGCCGGCTTGTTGCTGACATCCGATACGCTGCGGGCAATCTGTCTTGGCCTGGTGCCGATGGCGATCGGCCTTTACCTGGGCCATCGGGTGCATGTCGACCTGACGCAAAAAAGCATGCAGCGCTTGATCGGTATCATTTTGCTCGGCAGCGGCAGCGCGCTTTTGCTCAAGGCGCTCGCCTGATGGGGTGCTGCATCAGGCAGCTTGTCGCACACGCATATTGCATAAAAACAACACTTTATTGCAAGTTTGCAAAAGATAAATGATAGAGTAGCAATCCATTTAACAATTCCATGAATTGCTTGTAACAAGCCTTGGTCGAACACGGCATGTGATTGTCTTGCTATTCTGCGCAGGCCCGGGCTGCATCGCGGCAAGCACAGACAGTCACCAGGCAGACCGGATAAAGCTGGCGCAAGCAACATCATTCATGGATGCGAAGGGAGCAAGATTGATATTGCCACGCGCACTGGCTTTCGCCATCCTGAGCTGCCTGCTGGTGCGGCCGGCAGCTGCGACCGACCCGGCAGCAGCCTTGTCATTTGGCGTGATCAGCCAGCGCAGCGCCGTATTGACCGCGCAGTACTGGAATCCGATCCTGCGCTATGTCAGCCGGCACAGCGGAGTGCCGCTGCAAATCAAGCTGGCCAAAAACGCCCCTGAACATGCAGCCATGATCGGCCGCAGCGAGCTTGACTTTATCTATTCGAACCACCATCTCACGCCGGAAAATGATGCGGTCGGCTATACGGTATTTGCGCGGCCGATCGACGCCGCCATTCACGGCCAGATCATTGTGCTGGCCAGTTCGCCGATTCGCATCCTGGCGCAATTGCAGGGCCGTGAAGTCACATTTCCTTCGAGGGTCGCGTTCGTCGGCTATCACGTACCGATGGATGCATTGCTACGTGCCGGGATTTCAGTCAAGCCGCAATTCTCCGGCAACCAGGAAGGCGCGCTGGGCCAATTGCTGTCGGGGCGAGCCGAGGCGATCGCCGTGAATTCCCAAGTCGCCAGGAACTTTGCCGAGCGCCAGCACGTCGACTATCGCGTGCTGTGGAGTTCCGGGGAATACCTGAATATTCCGATTGCAGCGCATCCATCGGTGCCAAAATCCCAGGTGCAGGCGGTGCAGGCTGCGCTGCTGCAGATGGCGGACGATCCGGAAGGCAGGGCTATTCTGACGGCCAGCGCTGCGCTGATTCAGCAAGCTCCGCCGTATGGCTTTGTTTCCGCAAGCGATCAGGAGTTCGGCAATGTGCGCCGATTTTATAAAAACAGCCTGGTGACTCTGTCTACCCAATGAAATTTGTCTTGATCCATAAGCTATGGCAAAAGTTAAGCCTTGCCGCGCGCATCATGCTGGTGTCCGGCACGCTCCTGTTAATTACCGGCGCCGCCTATTTCAGTCTGGCCTTGCGCAGCGAAATCGATTTTTACCGCAACGACCTGCAGCAAAGCCTGCAGTATGAACTGGATTTTCTTGCCCCGGCGGTCGCGGAACCGGCCATCACTGGCGACTATGCCCTGATCCAGCAAATGCTGGCGGCACGGGTACGGCAGCCAGCCATGTTGCAAATCACCTGGACTGCCTCGGGCGGCAGCCGCCTGCAAAGCGCAAGCGATGGCGGCAGCGATGCGGCGCTGGCGGCACCTGGCTGGTTCGTGAGCTGGCTGGATTTTCCGCGCCTGGAAGACAGCAGGGAAATCAGCATCGGCGGCGAATCCTATGGCCGGGTCCAGGTACAGTTGACGCCGGCGCCGGCCATCAACAAGATCTGGCAGGTGATGCTCAACACATTCGGCGTTTTATTGCTCGGCATCGGCATCCTGTTTAGCTTGATCGGCGCCATTCTGTCGAACGGTTTGCGCCCGCTGTATGCACTCCAGGCCGCCGCTCAGCAGTTCGGACAAGGCAAACATTCGCTGCGCATGATTGTGACCGGCCCGCCCGAAATGCAGGCATGCATCCATGCGTTTAACAGCATGGCCAGCAATATCGAGCGACTGTTCGGGTCGCTGCGCGACAGCGGCGCGCGCAATCGGCTGCTGGGCATCATCGTCGAGCAGTCGAATGTGCCGATCATCACCAAGGATTTGAACGGCCTGATCACCAGCTGGAACGCGGCCGCGGCCGCGCTGTACGGCTATTCGGCGGAAGAAATGCTCGGACAGCCGACCAGCATATTGCATGTGCCGGGGTCGGGTCGCGAATTCGAGGAAACCCTATCGCGGGTCAATTCGGCCCAGTCCACCAATTTTGAAACCAGGCGTATCGCCAAAAATGGCGCGATGCTCAATGTGTCGATCAGCGTCTCGCCGCTGTACGACGAGGAAAACCGGCACATCGGCGAAATCGGCATTTCACGCGACATTACCCGGCAAAAACGCGCAGAAGCCGCGTTGTCGAAAGAAAAAGAACGCGCCCAGGTGACGCTAGCGTCGATTGCCGACGCCGTAATTACCACCGATACCGATGGCAATGTCGATTACCTGAACCCGGTCGCCGAAAAACTGCTGGGCTGGCGCTGCGCAGAAGCTTGCGGCCAGCCTCTGACCGCCATTTTCCATGGCGTTAATGAGGCCAGCGGCCAGACCATCGATAATCCGGTGCACCAGGTTTTGCATGACCGGCAACGGCTGGAAGTGCGCGGCGACGCCGTGCTGGTGTCAAGAAACGGCGTGCGCTTCCCGATCGAGCATTCGGCCGCGCCGATTTCCGGCATGGATGGCGGCATCACCGGCGTGGTGCTGGTTTTCCGCGATGTCAGCGCCTCGCACAATATGGCGCGCCAGTTGTCGTGGCAAGCCAGCCACGATGCGCTGACGGCGCTGGTCAACCGGCACGAATTCGAGCGACGGCTGGATCTCCTGATCGACACCGCCCACGATCACGACCGCACGCATGCGCTGCTGTACATGGATCTGGACCAGTTCAAGATCGTCAACGATACCTGCGGCCATGTCGCCGGCGATGAATTGCTGCGCCAGCTAAGCGCCTTGCTCAACAGCCGGATCCGCGGTTCGGACACCGTGGCGCGCCTGGGCGGCGACGAATTCGGCGTGTTGCTGGCCGACTGCCCGCTGGAAAAGGCAATGGAAGTGGCCGAAACACTGCGCCTGACAGTGTCCGAATTCCGCTTTATCTGGCAAGACAAGACCTTCGCAATCGGCGTCTCGATCGGCGTGGTCGCGATTGCCGGCGCGCGCGACAACAATACCGACGTAATGGGCGTGGCCGATGCCGCCTGCTATGCAGCCAAGGACAAGGGCCGCAACCAGGTGCAGGCCAGCCCGAATGCACGCGAACTGTCGCAGCGGCGCGGCGAAATGCTGTGGATCGCGCGCATCAACAGTGCATTCGAGGAAAACCGCTTCCGCCTGTACTATCAGAAAATAGTGCCGATCGGCGCCGACGGCGAAGCCGCGCATCACTATGAAGCGTTGCTGCGCATGCTGGACCAGGAAGGCAATGTAATCCCGCCGATGATGTTCATTCCGGCAGCCGAGCGCTACAACCTGATGCGCACACTGGACCGCAAGGTCATCTGCATGGCGTTCGAGGAGTGCGAGCAGCGCAGGCAGCGTCAGTGGCCGGGTGACACGCCGACGATTTCGATCAATCTGTCAGGCGACTCGCTCAGCGATGCGCTGTTCCTGGATTTCCTGAAAAAGCAGTTTGTCATTTATCAGATCAATCCACAGGAAATCTGTTTTGAAGTCACCGAAACGGCAGCGATTGCCAACCTGTCCGATGCGGTTGCGCTGATCCGCGAATTGAAGGAAATGGGTTGCCGCTTTTCCCTGGACGATTTTGGCAGCGGCCTGTCGTCGTTCGGCTACCTGAAAAACCTGCCGGTCGATTACCTGAAAATTGACGGCAGCTTTGTGCGTGACATGGCGACCGACCGGATCGACGCGGCGATGGTCGATGCGATCAATAATATCGGCCATGTGATGGGCATCAAGACGATTGCCGAATGGGTGGAAAACCAGGAAACGCTCGACCTGCTGAAAAGCATCGGCGTCGATTACGCGCAAGGTTATTTGTTCGACCGGCCCAAGCCGATGTCGGAAATTTTCCCCGATACACCGGAGATCATGGCAGGGTTTTAAAGTGGGTAGCGGCTTAACCCCGAAGGTAGCGTGCCAAGGTCCCGCGCAGCACCACTTCGCCAATTTGGCGACATCAACTGGATGCGATGCCAGCTTCAAAGTAAAAAATCGCCGGCGATGAAGCCGGCGATTTTTTATTGATCAAGCGAGTTGCGAATTACTCGAAAAAACCCTTGACCTTGTCTTTCCAGGATTTCGATTGCGGGCTGTGCTTGGCACCGCCTTCCGCCGTCAGGCGGTCGAGTTCGCGCAACAAGTCTTTCTGGCGCTCGGTCAGCTTGATCGGCGTTTCGACCACGACGTGGCAGAACAAGTCTCCCGGATAGCCGGAACGCACACCCTTGATACCCTTGCCGCGCAAACGGAAGGTCTTGCCGGTTTGAGTTCCTTCCGGCAAGGTGAAGGAAGCCTTGCCACTCAGGGTCGGCACTTCGACTTCGCCACCCAACGCCGCCTTGGCAAAGGAAATCGGTATCTCGCAATGCAGATCGTCGCCATCGCGCTGGAATACCGCATGCTGCTTGATATGGATTTCGACATACAGGTCACCTGGCGGGCCGCCATTCATGCCGGGCTCGCCATTGCCGGAGGAGCGGATCCGCATACCGTCGTCGATACCGGCCGGGATCTTCACTTCCAGTGTCTTGTTGCGCTTGATGCGCCCGGCGCCGCCGCAGGCGGTACACGGTTCCGGAATGATCTTGCCGGTGCCGTGGCATTTCGGGCAGGTTTGCTGAATACTGAAAAAACCTTGTTGCATGCGCACCTGGCCATGCCCGCCGCAGGTCGGGCAAGTGGTCGGCTGGGTGCCGGGCTTGGCGCCGCTGCCGTGGCAAATGTCGCAGCCATCCCAGCTTGGCACGCGGATCGTGGTATCGAAACCGTGCGCCGCCTGTTCCAGCGAGATATCGAGGTTATAGCGCAAATCGGCGCCGCGATAGACTTGCGGTCCGCCGCCGCGCTGGCCGCCGCCACGTGCATTGCCGAAAATATCGCCGAAGATATCGCCGAAGGCATCGGCAAAGCCAGGCCCGCCTGCGCCGCCAAAACCGCCGCTACCCATGTTCGGATCGACACCGGCATGACCATAGCGGTCATAGGCTTCGCGCTTTTGCGGATCGGACAGCATCTCGTAGGCTTCCTTGGCCTCCTTGAATTTATCTTCCGCGCCTTTGCTATCCGGATTGCGGTCCGGATGGTGTTTCATCGCGAGCTTGCGATATGCTTTCTTGATGTCATCATCCGAAGCATTTTTCGCTACACCCAGTATTTCGTAAAAATCGCGCTTTGCCATCTTGTCGGCACCTTGTTATATCTCGAATGGATTGCATGCACAAAGGCATGTGCCGGCATTCATGCAATCCGTTCTATTCAACCCTGAATACTCATCATCGAACCGATTTTTGCCTACGCCTGGATTCGCAGCGGAACCAGGTCACCATGACAAAAGCCGCCATTATCATGCGCTGGATGCAACGGAAAACGCCGAGTGGAGGGCCGGCCGCAAGGCCACCCCAACTCGGCGCGTCGTAGCGATATTCAAGCATACCGCCCGACCGGGGACGCAGCTTACTTGTCCTTGACTTCCTTGAAGTCCGCATCCACCACGTCTTCTTCGGCAGGCCGTGATTCCGATGCACCGCCAGCAGCGCCGCCTTCGGCAGCACCTGCTGCCTGTTGCGCCTGCGAACCGGCATACATCGCTTCGCCCAGCTTTTGCGCTGCCGATGACAGCGCGGCCACCTTGGCATCGATGTCGGCTTTGTCGCTGCCTTTCAGGCTAGCTTCCAGGTCCTTGATTGCGGCTTCGATCTTGTCCTTTTCACCGGCCTCGAGCTTGTCACCGAATTCCGCCAGTGCCTTGCGGGTCGAGTGCACCAGCGCATCACCCTGGTTATGGGTCTCGGCCAGTTCCTTCAGGCGCTTGTCATCCTCGGCATTGGCTTCGGCATCGCGCACCATCTTCTGGATTTCTTCCTCGGTCAAGCCGGAATTGGCCTTGATGGTAATCTTGTTTTCTTTGCCGGTGGCCTTGTCCTTGGCGCTGACATGCAGGATGCCGTTGGCATCGATATCGAAGGTGACTTCGATCTGCGGCGTGCCGCGCGCGGATGGCGGGATGCCTTCGAGATTGAATTCGCCAAGGCCCTTGTTGCCCACCGCCATTTCGCGTTCGCCCTGATACACCTTGATGGTCACTGCCGGCTGGTTATCGTCGGCAGTGGAAAACACCTGGCTGAACTTGGTCGGGATAGTGGTGTTTTTCTGGATCATCTTGGTCATCACGCCGCCCAGGGTTTCGATACCCAGCGACAATGGCGTCACATCCAGCAGCAGCAAGTCCTTGCGGTCGCCCGACAGCACCGAGCCCTGGATCGCCGCGCCAACTGCCACCGCTTCATCCGGATTGACGTCCTTGCGCGGATCCTTGCCAAAGAATTCCTTGACCTTTTCCTGCACTTTCGGCATGCGGGTCTGGCCACCGACCAGAATGATATCGTCGATATCGGAAACTTTGACGCCGGCATCCTTGATGGCGATATTGAGCGGCACCAGCGTCCTGGTGATCAAGTCCTCAACCAGAGATTCCAGCTTGGCACGGGTAATTTTCAGGTTCAGGTGGACCGGCGCGCCATTGGCCATGGCGATGTACGGCTCATTGATTTCGGTTTGCTGCGACGACGACAGTTCGATCTTGGCGCGCTCGGCGGAAGCCTTGATACGCTGCAGCGCAATCGCATCCTTGCCCAGGTCCAGACCATTGATCTTCTTGAATTCGTCGATGATGTAATCGATCATACGCTGGTCGAAATCTTCGCCACCCAGGAAGGTGTCGCCATTGGTCGACAAGACTTCGAACTGCTTTTCGCCGTCGACATCAGCAATTTCAATGATCGAAATATCGAAGGTGCCGCCGCCCAGGTCATACACGGCAATCTTGCGGTCGCCCTTTTCCGTCTTGTCGAGACCAAATGCCAATGCGGCTGCGGTCGGCTCATTGATGATGCGCTTGACGTCCAGACCGGCGATGCGCCCGGCATCCTTGGTGGCCTGGCGCTGCGCATCGTTGAAATAAGCAGGCACGGTCACCACGGCTTCGGTGACTTCTTCGCCGAGATAGTCTTCGGCGGTCTTTTTCATCTTGCGCAAGACTTCAGCGGAAATCTGCGGTGGCGCCAGCTTCTTGTCGCGCACTGCAATCCAGGCATCGCCATTGTCTGCCTTGACAATCTGGTACGGCATCAGGCTGATGTCCTTCTGCACTTCCTTTTCATCGAACTTGCGGCCGATCAGGCGCTTGACTGCATACAAGGTGTTTTTCGGATTGGTCACGGCTTGGCGCTTGGCCGGTGCGCCGACCAGGATTTCGCCATCTTCCTGATATGCAATAACCGACGGCGTAGTACGCGCACCTTCAGAGTTTTCAATGACTTTTGGCACGCCGCCTTCCATGATTGAAACGCAGGAATTGGTCGTGCCCAAATCGATACCGATGATCTTGCCCATAATTTTGTTCCTTTAAACGGGATAACTGAAACTGTTGTTGTCAATATGTGGAAAAAATCCGTACTTTCAAGCACTTCCAACCAATTTATGTCGATTTTTCCTGCGCCACCGTCACCAATGCAGGCCGCAGCAAGCGGTCGGCGATCATATAACCTTTTTGCAGCACGCTGACGATGGTATTGGCTTCCTGATCGGCCGGCACGATGGAAATCGCCTGATGCCGCATCGGGTCGAGTTTTTCGCCCGGCTGCGGATTCACTTCCAGCAGGCGACCCTTGTCGAACGCCGCGATCAATTGCTTCAGGGTCATTTCGACGCCCTCCTTCAGCGATTCGACTGACGGCGTTTCAACCTGCAATGCCATTTCCAGACTATCCTTGACCGGCACTAGCGCCTCGGCAAACCCTTCGATCGCAAATTTGTGCGCCCGGGCAATATCTTCCTGCGCCCGACGCCGGAAATTCTCGACCTCGGCCTTGGCACGCAAATAGGCGTCTTGCATTTCCGCTGCTTTCGCTTCGGCTGCTGCCAACCGCTCTTCCAACCCCGGCTCGGCAGCGATGTTGGCAGCTTCGGCTGCCATGTTTTCTGCCGCTTGTGGATCCAGATCCGCTTGCTTTTCCTGATCTTGCATTAAAAAACCTCCAACAATCAATGACTTAACTTGTGATTTTGACCATGTGAGGTTATTTGCCTTGTTTTCAAGAGGCAAATTATGTTCCGGCAAGCACAAAAGCTGCCGGCTTGACAGTGCTCACACAGCTTCCAGAGTTTCTCAACTTGCCAGCACGCCGCTGTTACTCTTTGATCTAAAATATGCCATCAAGGAACTTGGCTATTTCATCAGAGGTCTTATTGTATTAAAGACCTGTTTCGCGACATAGATCGGGTCAATCGACAGGTTTGCAAGGAGAAGATCATGAAGCTATCTCTCATTTCCGCCTCGGTTATTGCCTATACGGCGCTGGCAGCAGCATGGATTTGCGACGCTCGATTAAATACGCTATTCCAGGCTGGAGCGCCATTTTAACAGTGGCAATGCTGCTTGAATTTACGCAAGCGCAGACCGGCGCTTACTGTTGCATGAGGCTTGGCTAGTTCAGCCTATGTTGCACAAGCTGTTATTTGGCGGCGCCCAGGCGATGTGCTTCCTTGCGGCTGATATCCAGTTCTTTTTTTTGCAAATCGCGTTCGGTACCCGATAGTTGGGTCGGCCAACCTGATAAGTGTTGCTCGGCAATGTCTGCCAATGCGCGTATCCAGGCCGGGTTCTCGTTCAGGCAGGGGATGTAATGGAATTCACGGCCACCGGCAGTCAGAAAGTCTTGCTTGGCCTCGATTGCAATTTCCTCCAGCGTTTCCAAGCAATCGCCGGTAAAACCCGGGCACATCACATCAACCCGCTTGATGCCTTGTCTGGCCAGTTTTTGCAAGCTCGGGGCGGTGTATGGCTGCAACCATTCCGCCTTGCCAAACCGGGATTGGAAACTGACCAGATACTGGTCTTGCGACAAGCCTAGCTGCAGCGCGAGCAGGCGCGCGGTTTTGTGGCATTCGCAGTGATACGGGTCGCCCAGCAGTAAGGTGCGTTTCGGCACCCCGTGAAAGCTCATTACCAGTTTTTCTGGTCGGCCATGTTTTTCCCAGTGAGCAAGCACTGACTGCTTCAGCGCATCGATATAGCCGTCATGGTCATGATAATGCTTGACGAAGCGCAATTCCGGCAGGTTGCGCTGGCTGGCATAGTGCGCAAATATCTTGTCGAATACTGACGCAGTGGTGGTGCCGGAATACTGCGGATAGGCCGGCAAAACCAGAATCCGCTCGCATTTTTGCTCTTGCAGCTTTTGCAGCACCTGGGGCAGTGATGGTGTTCCGTAGCGCATTGCATATACGACCTGCACCTGATGCCGGCGCTCGCCCAGATAACCGCGCAACAATGCCGTCTGCTGTTCGGTATGGCGTTTCAGCGGCGATCCCTCCGCGCTCCAGATCGATGCATACTTGGCGGCGGATTTGCTAGAGCGCAGTGGCAGGATCACGCCGTACAGGATCAGCCACCAGAGTGCTTTCGGGATTTCCACCACCCGCGGGTCGGACAGGAATTCCTTCAAATAGCGCCGTACCGCTGCTGCTGTCGGCGCTTCCGGCGTACCGAGATTGACCAGCAGCACTGCCGTTTGACTGGCAGTACCATGGGTATGGACAGGTTCTTTGCGAAAAGCCATAGTTTTGCCTGATCGTTAAATAATAGAGGTCGGCCTGCTGGCCAATGGCCATGCCCGGGGATTAAAGCGCAAGCAATTCGCGGGCATGCTTGCGGGTGGTGGCGGTAATTTCCAGGCCGCCGAGCATGCGGGCGATTTCCTCGATCCGCTGCTTCGCGTCCAGCATGTCGATACTCGACACGGTCTTGCCCGAGAGATTGCGCTTGCTTACCTGGAAGTGCTGGTTGGCCTGGCTGGCCACTTGCGGCAAATGGGTCACGCACAATACTTGCCGGTCTTGGCCGAGGCGACGCAACAGGCGCCCGACCACTTCGGCGACGCCGCCGCCGATACCGCTGTCGACTTCGTCAAAGATCAGCGTGGGCGTGGCAGTCGCGCTGGAAGTGATTACCGAGATTGCCAGTGAAATACGCGCCAGTTCGCCGCCGGAAGCGACTTTTGCCAGCGGCCGCGGCTGGGTGCCGGCATGGCCTGCCACCAGGAACTCGACTTGTTCGAGACCGTATGCAGCCGGCTCACAGGCATTCAGGGCCACCACGAAACGCCCGCCTGCCATGCTCAATTCCTGCATCGCGACAGTCACCGCATCGCTCAGCGCCTTGGCGGCCTTGGTGCGCGCCTTGGTCAGCTTGTGCGCGGCCGCCATGTAATTTGCCTTGAGCTGGGCTTCCTGGGCTTTCAACGCATCCAGATCGCTGGCGTCGGCCAACTGCCGTAGTTGCGCCGACAGCGATTCCAGTTCCGCCGGCAAGGCGTCCGGCTCGACATGGAATTTGCGCGCAGTCGCATGCAGCTCGCCGAGCCTGCTTTCGACAGTCTGCAGGCGGCGAGGATCGAGCTCCAGCCGCCCCAGGTAATCGTTCAACGCATATACCGCTTCCTGCAACTGGATTTGCGCCGGTTCCAGCACGTCCAGCACCGGTTTCAAGGCTTCATCGATATCGACCAGCTTGCCCAGTTTCTGGTTGAGCGCCGCCAGCCGCGTCAGCATCGGGTTGTCGTCCGATTCGGAAATCGCGACCAGCGCTTCCTGCGCACCGTCGATCAGGCTGGCCGCATGCGACAGCCGGCTATGCTCATGGTTGACTTCATCCCATTCGCCCGGCTTGGCTGCCAGCTTTTCCAGCTCGCCCACCTGCCACTCCAGCCGCTCGCGTTCCAGCAGCACATTTTTGGCATTGGTCTCGAATTCTTCGCGCTGCCTGGCCAGCGCGCGCCAAGCCTTGTAGGCAGCGGCAACGGCCTTGGCCTCGCCTTGCAAGCCGGCCTGACTGTCGAGCAACACGCGCTGCGCATCGGCTTTGAGCAGCGACTGATGCGCATGCTGGCCATGGATATCGACCAGCATTTCACCCAGATCGCGCAACTGGGTGGCGGTGGCGGCAATGCCATTGATGAAAGCCTTGGAACGGCCGGCGTTGTCGATCACGCGCCGCAACAGGATTGCGCCATCCTCACCCTGGAATTCATTGTCCGTCAGCCAGGCAACAGTTTCCGGGGCGGCGGCAAATTCCGCGCTGATATCCGCTTTGGGAGCGCCGTCGCGCACCACGCTGGCGTCGCCGCGACCGCCCAGCGCCAGCGCCAGCGCATCGATCAAAATCGATTTGCCGGCGCCGGTTTCACCGGTAAATACGGAAAACCCGGCGCCCAGTTCGAGCTCGATGGCGTCGACAATGACAAAGTCGCGAATGGAAAGTGTGCGCAGCATAATGGAGCTATTTTTATTGCCACGGCGGGCGCGGCAAAATCAGGGATTTTGCCGCGCCCGCCGTGGTCAGGATTGGAGTGAGTGTGCCACCAAAACCGGACGGCAGACCTTTATTTTAACTGTCCCTCGACCGATGGGTATTCATTCCAGTGCAACTTTTCGCGCAGGGTATCGTAATAACTCCAGCCCAACGGATGCAAGAAGGTAATTGTATGTTTCGAGCGACGGATGATAACGCGGTCATGATGCTGCAGGCTGGCCAGTGATTGCATATCGAAATTGACGCTGATGTCACGTCCATTGATGATTTCGATCAAGATTTCACTGTTATCGGATAACACGATTGGCCGGTTCGACAAGGCATGCGGTGCAATCGGCACCAGCACAATGCCTTGCAGGTTTGGATGCAGCAACGGGCCGCCGGCCGACAACGCGTAAGCCGTCGAGCCGGTCGGGGTAGCCACGATCAAGCCGTCGGAACGCTGGTTATACATGAAGCGGCCATCGACGGTGACTTTCAATTCGACCATGCCGGAACCGGCGCCGCGCGACACCACCACATCATTGAACGCCAGTGCATGAAAAATACTGGCAGTGCCGCGCACTACCTCGCCTTCCAGCAGCGTACGCTGTTCGGACTCAACCTTGCCTGCCAGCATGTCGGCCAGCAGCGGCATCATGCGTTCGACTGGAATATCGGTCATGAAACCGAGCCGTCCCTGATTAATGCCGATCAAGGGAACGTCATACGGCGCCAGCTGGCGCGCAATGCCCAGCATGGTGCCATCGCCGCCCACCACAATCGCTGCGTCCGCCTGTTGCCCGATCTGATCAGGCGACCAAGCCGCCAGGCCCGGTTGTGCCACATGGCGCGCGGTTTCAGCTTCGAATACGACTTGATGGCCGCTTTGAGTAAGGAAATCGGCAATTTCCGACAAGGAATCGGTAATACCTGCAGCCATCGGCTTGCCGACGATCGCAATGGTCTTGATCACAGTGGAAGAGAACTTGTTGGATAGCATGGTATTGATTAGACCATAATTACAGGCGATCTTGAAAGATGCATTACCAGAACCAATCTATAAGAATATGCATACTGCCCCGATTAAAGCGATTTTATTTGACCTGGACGACACCCTGTGGCCGATAGCGCCAGCAATTGCGCGCGCCGAAATCCTGATGCACGACTGGCTGCGCATCCATGCGCCAGGTGTTGCCAAACAGTTCAGCAGTGACCAGTTGCGCGCCCGCCGGCTGCAGTTATTGGATCGGCAACCGGATTACAGGATCAATTTATCGGCATTGCGGCATGCCGCGCTGACAGAGGTTTTCCTGGAAATGGAGGAAGAACCGGTCAAGGTCGATGCTGCGATGGCGGTTTTTTTGCAAGCCCGCAATGCGGTGACCTTGTACGAGGATGTATTGCCGGCGCTGCTGCAGTTGCGCGGGCAGATTGCATTAGGCGCGATTTCCAATGGGGTGGCAGATCTTGAAACCATCGGCCTTGCTCACTATTTCGATGTAGCGCTGGCCGCTCACCGGTTTGGCGTGTGCAAGCCGGATTCGAGCATTTTCCAGGCTGCCTGCGATGCTCTGCGCATCGCGCCGGCCAATGCAGTCTACGTTGGCGATGATTTGGAAATTGATATCCTTGGCGCACAAAATGCCGGCATGCAGGCAATCTGGATCAATCGCACCAACCAGACCTTGCCCTCGCATATCAGCCCACAGGGAATCTGCACCAGCTTGCATGAATTGCATGCATGGTTGCAATGTCGTACAGCGGACTGTAGTCAGAATGATGAATAGAATCAAGAATGTCCAACAAACGCTAGCGCCATGGTGGGCTGCTCGTTAGAATACTTCCATGCAACTTGATCGTCGTGCCCAAACCCTGTTAAAAGCCCTGGTGGAACGGTATATCGCCGACGGCCAGCCGGTCGGTTCGCGTGCACTCTCCAAAATTTCCGGACTGGAGCTCTCACCGGCGACCATCCGCAACATCATGGCCGATCTGGAAGAAATGGGCTTCGTTTCCAGTCCGCATACTTCTGCCGGCAGAATTCCGACGCCGCGCGGCTACCGGGTGTTTGTCGATACCTTGCTCACGGTCGCATCAATCGATGAATCGGCGCTGGAGTCGAAGATGCAGCCGCGGCTGCAAACCCATTCGCAACAAAAGCTGCTCGCCAACGCGGCGCAAGTCTTGTCGTCGCTGTCGCAATTCGCCGGCGTGGTACTGACGCCGCGCCATGAATCGGTATTTCAGCAAATCGATTTCCTGCGGCTGTCGGAAAAACGCATCCTGCTGGTCATCGTGGCGCCCAATGGCGATGTGCAAAACCGCCTGCTGCTGACCGATGTCGACTACACGCCCAGCCAGCTGACCCAGGCCGCCAATTACATTAACCGTCACTATGGCGGCTTGAGTTTCGATGATGTCCGGATGCGGCTGCAAGGCGAATTGCGTCAATTGCGCGACGACATGACGCGCCTGATGCAGGCCGCAGTCGAAGCCGGCAGCGATGCCATGACCGACAACGGCGAAGAAGTGGTGATTTCCGGCGAACGCAACCTGCTATCGGTGTCCGACCTGTCGTCGAACATGGCCTCGCTGCGCAAGCTGTTTGACATGTTTGAGCAAAAAACCGGCCTGATGCAATTGCTCGACATTTCCAGTAAGGCCACCGGCGTACAGATTTTCATTGGTGGCGAATCGCAACTGGTGCCGATGGATGACATGAGCGTGGTGACCGCGCCCTATGAAGTCAATGGCAAGATTGTCGGCACGCTGGGCGTGATCGGTCCGACCCGGATGGCCTATGAACGCGTGATTCCGATCGTCGACATCACGGCAAAATTGTTGTCGAACGCCCTAAGCCATCATTAAGTCGGAACGGGTTAAGGAGCATCGCCCTGCAAGGACGGCGCGCCCTTGCAGTACTCAGTGTTCGCGGTGCGGGCAGTTTTCCTTGGTGCAGTGGGCATACAGCGCCAGCGCATGGTCGGCAATCTTGAAGCCGCGATCGAGGGCGATTTTGTGTTGCCGCTGTTCGATTTCTTCATCAAAAAATTCTTCTACCCGGCCGCAATCCAGACACACCAGGTGGTCATGGTGCGATCCTTCATTCAATTCGAACACGGCCTTGCCGGTTTCGAAATGATTGCGATGCAATAATCCGGCTTGCTCAAACTGCGTCAGCACGCGATACACTGTAGCAAGCCCGACATCCATGTTTTCGGCCAGCAAAATCTTGTAAACGTCTTCCGCGCTCAAATGACGCACCGCGCTGTTGTGGAAAATATCCAGGATTTTCAGGCGCGGCAGCGTCGCCTTCAAGCCACTGGCTTTCAAATCGGGAGGGTTGTTCTGCATGTTTATGGTCGGTTTACGAGTTCTGCTTTATCATATAGTGTTTTTGTAAAAATTTCCTTACTCGATTAATAAGACTTATCTATGCGACTGCTGTCCCCCATTTTCGTTTCAGCATCGGCATTGAAGCATGCCTTTTGCTTGGCTGCCGCCCTCAGCCTGATGGCTTGTGCAGCCAAAAATCCGCGCCTGGAAGCGCCGGCCGCCGCCGGCACCACGGCGAATCAAGCTTCCAGCGGCGTACAGACCAGCAAGCAACGGCGTCTGTTCGGGATTTTTTCACCTTATCGGATCGATGTCCAGCAAGGTAACTTTATCTCCCAGGAAATGGTCAACCAGCTCAAGCCCGGCATGACTGAGGATCAGGTCCGGTTTGTTCTGGGAACCCCGTTGCTAACCGATATTTTCCATGCCGACCGCTGGGATTACGTATTCCGTCTCGAAAAAGGCAATGGCGACGTATTCCGCAGCCATGTCATTGTGCATTTCAAGGATAAGCGCATGGACAGGGTGGATGGCGGCGACTTGCCAAGCGAGCAGGATTACCTGGCCCTGATTGCCGGCACCAAGGCAACGCCGAAAGCGCCGACAGCAACTGTAAAATAATAAATTGACAACACCAACCAGCCTCATGACTCCATTAAAAATCGCCATTGCCGGCGCTTCCGGCCGCATGGGTCGCATGTTAATCGAAGCCGTGCAGGAAGCCGATGACGCGATCCTGGCCGGCGCGCTCGACATTCCGGGCCCCAATATCGGCCTTGATGCCACCGCTTTTGCCGGCCAGCCCTGCGGCGTGGCGATCGAGTCCGAGCTTGCCAAAGGCTTGGCCGACGCAGACATCCTGATCGATTTCACGCGTCCCGAAGGCACGCTGCAGCACCTGGCATATTGCGCCGCGCACGGCATCAAGATGATTATCGGCACCACCGGCTTCGATGAAGCCGGCAAGGCGGCGATTGCCGCTGCCAGTCAAAAAACCGCGATCATGTTTGCCCCTAACATGAGTGTCGGCGTGAATGTGACGATGAAGCTGCTGGAGATGGCGGCCAAAAGTTTTTCCGAAGGCTACGATATCGAAATCATCGAAGCTCACCACCGCCACAAGGTCGATGCGCCGAGCGGCACCGCGATCAAGATGGGCGAAGTGGTCGCCGGCGCGCTCGGACGCGACTTGAAGGAAGTTGGCGTCTTTGCGCGCGAAGGCGTGACCGGACCGCGCGACCCGTCGTCGATCGGCTTTGCCACGATCCGCGGCGGCGACATTGTCGGCGACCATACTGTGCTGTTTGCTGGCATCGGCGAACGGATTGAAATTTCCCATAAATCGTCCAGCCGGGTCACCTATGCACATGGCAGCCTGCGGGCGGCGCGCTTTTTGGCCGACAAGCCAACCGGGCTGTTCGACATGCAGGACGTCTTGGGACTGCGATAAGCCAAAGAGCGCGGTTGCGGCGCCAAGCTGGCGCAGCGCCTGCGCCAGAAACCCATGGTTTGCGGTTTTTCCGGTATAAGTTAACACCACCAACTTTCGGCAGCAGACAGACATGAATCCAAGCACAGCCAGTTCCAACCTCGGTTTTGCCCATTACTGGGCGCAGGGCGATGCCGTCTCGCATGCGGTCGCCTATGCGCTGCTACTGATGTCGATTGCCAGCTGGTATTACATCCTGTCCAAGGCATGGAGCTCCTGGCGCATCCGCAAAAGCGCCAAAACCCTGGAGGCCTTCTGGACTGCACCGACCCTGAATGACGCAGTGGCGCTGATCCGCAAGGCTGACCCGGAAAACGTCTACACGCCGCTGGCTGCCCAAGGCGCCCAGGCCGCCAATGTCAACGCCCAGGCCGGCTCGCTGAATGCCAATACCGATCCGGGCGAGCTGATCACCCGCACACTGCGCCAGGAAATCAACCGGGTCGCCGCGCGCCTGGAAAACGGCTTGACGCTGCTGGCTTCGGTCGGCTCGACTGCGCCTTTCGTCGGCCTGTTCGGCACGGTCTGGGGCATTTACCATGCGCTGATGGCAGTATCGTCCACCGGCACGGTACAAATCGACAAGGTCGCCGGACCGGTCGGCGAAGCGCTGATCATGACCGCGCTCGGCCTGGTGGTGGCGATTCCGGCAGTACTGGCCTACAACGCCTTTACCCGCGTCAACCGGGTCACGCTGGCGGAACTCGATGGCTTTGCGCATGACCTGCATGCCTACCTGACCACCGGCACGCGGGTCGGAAGGTAACTAATTGCGGGACAGAGTTTATGAGGCGCCGCCGTGCGCCGAATTACTCTGTCCCCAACTGACTAGAATGCGGGAAAGAGTTAAGCGCAGCGTTACTCTGTCCTCAACTGATTAAGGAAACCCCATGGCATTCGGCGGATTCAACAACAACCAGCAAGCCGGCCCGATGGCCGACATCAATGTCACGCCGATGGTCGACGTGATGCTGGTGCTGCTGGTGATTTTCATCATCACCGCGCCGCTGTTTACCCACGCCATCAAGCTCGACCTGCCGACCGCCCAAGCCGCACCGGCGCCGCAAAAACCTGAAACCATCTCGCTATCGATCAATGGCGAAGGCGCAATCTTCTGGAATAACGACACGATCACGCTCAAGGATCTCGATACCCGATTGCAAAGCGCAGCCAAGAGCGCGCCGCAGCCGGAATTGCAGCTGCGCGCCGACAAGGCAACCCGCTACGAAATGATTGCCCAGGTCATGTCGGCGGCCCAGTCCAATGGCCTGACCAAGATCGGTTTTGTGACCGAGCCCCAGCCAGACCAGCCGAAAAAGTGACGCCATGGCCCAAGTCCAGTTAAACGGCGCAGGCATCACCGACTGGTCCTCCTTCCATGCGGCTTGCAAGGAGGCGTTCGGCTTTCCGGATTTTTACGGCAACAACATGGATGCCTGGATCGATTGCCTGAGTTACCTGCGCGATGACGAAGGCATGACGCGTTACCGGCTGGCGCCGGATGAAATACTGGAAATCGAGGTGAGCCATTCCGCGCTGCTGCAACAGCAGGCGCCGGAAATCGCCGGGGCACTTGCCGACTGCGTCGAGTTTATCAATGACCGCTACGCCGATTACGGCGAAAAACCCGCATTGAAACTCGTACTGCGCTGATTTCTCAGTAAAATCCGGCGTTCTGCCATCTCCTAAGCCAGGGCCCGAACCAGTATAATGCCTGGTTCAACTCCACTTTTCCGGCACCATCCGTCATGCAAGACAAATACAGCCCCGCCGACGTCGAAAAATCGGCACAAAACCATTGGCAAGCAATCGACGCCTATCGCGCCGTCGAACACGCGAAAGACAAGAACGGCCAGGACAAGAAAAAATTCTATGCCTGCTCGATGCTGCCCTACCCGTCCGGCAAGCTGCACATGGGCCATGTGCGCAACTACACCATCAATGACGTGATGTACCGCTACCTGCGGATGAATGGCTATAACGTCCTGATGCCGATGGGTTGGGATGCATTCGGCATGCCAGCCGAGAATGCGGCCATGGCCAATGGCGTGCCGCCGGCCCAATGGACCTATTCGAACATCGAGCACATGAAGCAGCAGATGCAGTCGATGGGACTGGCAATCGACTGGTCGCGCGAAATGACCGCCTGCCGCCCCGAGTATTACAAATGGAACCAGTGGATGTTCCTGAAAATGCTCGAAAAAGGCATCATCTACAAGAAAACCGGCACCGTGAACTGGGACCCGATCGACCAGACCGTGCTGGCCAACGAGCAAGTCATCGACGGTCGCGGCTGGCGTTCCGGCGCGCTGATTGAGAAACGCGAAATCCCGATGTATTACGCGAAGATCACTTCGTATGCGGAAGAGCTGCTCGACTTTGTCGACAACAAGCTGCCGGGCTGGCCGGAACGCGTGCGCATCATGCAGGCCAACTGGATCGGCAAATCCACCGGCGTCAGATTCGCCTTTCCTTATGATTTGACCGATCCGGTCAACCGCACTCACCTTCCCCTTCAAGGGGAAGGTCGGGATGGGGATGGGTTGCCGCCGCAAGGCAAGCTGTGGGTATTTACCACCCGCGCCGACACCATCATGGGCGTGACCTTTTGCGCAGTGGCGCCGGAACATGCGCTGGCGACACATGCTGCGCATTCGAATCCGGCGCTGGCCGCCTTCATTGCCGAATGCAAGCTGGGCAGCGTGATCGAAGCCGACATGGCGACGATGGAAAAGAAAGGCATGCCGACCGGCCTGTTCGTGACCCACCCGCTGACCGGCAAACAAGTCGAAGTCTGGGTCGGCAATTACGTGCTGATCACTTATGGCGACGGCGCCGTGATGGGCGTACCGGCACATGACGAGCGCGACTTTGCATTTGCGAAAAAATACAATCTGCCGATCCAGCCGGTCATCGACGTCAATGCGCAAGCCTATTCGCTGGACGCCTGGCAGGAATGGTACGCCGACAAGGAACAGGGCCGCTGCATTCATTCCGGCAAATATGACGGCTTGAATTATCCTGCCGCAATCGATGCGATTGCCGCCGACTTGGCCGCGCTCGGCCTGGGCGAAAAGAAGATCACTTATCGCCTGCGCGACTGGGGCATTTCGCGCCAGCGCTACTGGGGCACGCCGATCCCGATCATCCACTGCGCCGCCTGCGGCGACGTGCCGGTGCCGGAACAGGATTTGCCGGTGGTGCTGCCGGAAGATTGCGTGCCGGACGGCAGCGGCAATCCATTGAACAAGCATGAAAAATTCCTGCATGTCGATTGCCCGAAGTGCGGGCAAGCTGCGCGGCGCGAAACCGACACCATGGATACTTTCGTCGATTCATCCTGGTATTACATGCGCTATACCTCGCCGGCCGGCACACCCGGCCGTGTCGACAAGATGGTCGACGAGCGCAACGACTACTGGATGCCAATGGACCAGTATATCGGCGGCATCGAGCATGCGGTGTTGCACCTGCTGTATGCGCGCTTCTGGACCAAGGTGATGCGCGATTTCGGCCTGGTCAAATTCGACGAACCGTTCGTCAACCTGCTCACCCAGGGCATGGTGCTCAACGAAACTTATTACCGCGAAGATGCGGCAGGCAAAAAAACCTGGTTCAATCCGGCAGACGTCGAATTGACGCTCGACGACAAGGGCCGTCCGCAGGGCGCCACACTCAAAACCGATGGCGTCAAGGTCGAAATCGGCGGCACTGAAAAAATGTCGAAGTCGAAAAACAACGGCATCGACCCGCAGGCGCAGATTAGCCAATTCGGCGCCGACACCGCGCGCCTGTTTACCATGTTCGCATCGCCGCCGGAACAGACGCTGGAATGGTCGGGCGCCGGCGTCGAAGGCGCCAACCGTTTCCTGAAGCGGGTGTGGAGCTATGCATACGCGCAAGTGCCGCGTCTTTCCGTCGTGCTGAAAACCCATCCCCATCCCAACCTTCCCCTTGAAGGGGAAGGTGAGAAATGGGCGCACGCGCCTGACTCGGTGAAAGCCTTGCGGCGCGAAATCCACAAGATCCTGCAACAGGCCGACCATGACTTCAAGCGCATCCAGTACAACACGGTGGTGTCAGCCTGCATGAAAATGCTGAATACGCTGGAAGGCGCCAAGCTTGACGATGCTGCTGCATCGAACGCTGTCATCGCTGAAGGCTTGTCGATTTTCCTGCGGTTGCTGAATCCGGTCGCGCCGCACATCACCCATGTGCTGTGGCAGGAAACCGGCCTTGCAAAAACCCATGGCGATATTCTGGATGCAGCCTGGCCGCAAGTCGACCCGGCGGCGCTGGAACAGTCGGAGCTGGAACTGATGGTACAGGTCAACGGCAAGCTGCGCGGCAGCATCAAGGTCGCCAAGGATGCCGACAAGGCAAGCATCGAAGCCGCCGCACTGGCCAATGAAAATGTGCGCAAGTATGTCGAAGGCACGCCGAAAAAGATCATCGTGGTGCCCGGCAAGCTGGTCAATATTGTCGCTTAAGGATGAGGATGAAGATGCCGATGAAACGCCGCACTGCGCTCACCCTGCTGGCCAGCTTGGCCGGCGCCTCCGTGCTGTCTGCCTGCGGCTTTCGCTTGCGCGGCGCCGACGGCGCGGCCAGCCTGCCGTTCAAGACGATTTACCTGGGCTTTGCAGAGAATTCGGCGCTGGGTACGGAATTGAAACGCTATATTCGCGCCGGCAGCGGCACCCAGGTCGTAGCCGACCCCAAGGCCGCCGAAGCCATTCTGGAAGTCTTGTCGGAATCCCGGGAAGAAACCATCCTGTCGCTCAACAGCCAGGGCCGTATCCGTGAGCTATCGCTGTTTTACAAGTTCGGCTTCCGGGTCAGGGATGCCGGCGGCAAGGAATTGCTGGCGCCCACCAACGTCGTGCTCAAGCGCGACATGAGCTTCAATGAAGCGCAGGTGCTGGCCAAGGAAGGCGAGAAAACCATGCTGTACCGCGACATGCAGTCGGACCTGGTGCAACAGATTCTGCGCCGGCTTGCCGTGCTTAACCCGGCGCAAGCTGCGCCAGCGAAAAGTTAATCATCCGTACCGGACACGAAATACGCTGTATACACACCATTGACGAGAGGATGGGCTATGCAGTTGCGCATCGATGCCCTTGAGCCGCATTTAGGCAAGCCGCTGGCGCCGCTGTATGTGATCAGCAGTGACGAGCATTTGCTGGCGCTGGAAGCCGCCGACAAGATCCGCAAGACTGCGCGCGCGCAAGGCCTGTCGGAACGCGAAGTGCTGGTGGTCGAGCGCAGCTTCAAATGGGGCGCCTTGTTGGAAGCAAACCAGTCGCAATCGCTGTTCGGCGACCGCAAGCTGATCGAATTGCGCATACCGACCGGCAAGCCGGGCAAGGATGGCGGTCAAGCCTTGCAGCAATATGCGGCCAGCCTGAGTCCCGACAATGTCACGCTGATTACCTTGCCGAAACTGGATTGGGCCACGCAAAAGGCGGCTTGGGTTGCCTCCCTGCAGCAAGCCGCCGTGTATATCGATATCCCGATGATCGAGCGCGCGCAATTGCCGGCCTGGATCGGTGCCCGGCTGGCTGCACAGCGCCAAAGCGCCGATCGCCAGAGCATCGATTTCATAGCCGAGCGGGTCGAAGGCAATCTGCTGGCTGCGCACCAGGAAATCCAGAAGCTGGCGCTGCTGCATCCGGAAGGCAAGTTGAGTTTTGAGCAAATCCATGATGCAGTATTGAATGTTGCCCGCTACGATGTGTTCAAGCTCAATGAAGCGATGCTGGCCGGCGATGCGCCCCGCTTGACGCGCATGCTGGATGGCTTGAAAGGCGAAGGCGAGGCATTGCCGCTGGTATTGTGGGCGGTTGCCGAAGAAATCCGCACCTTGCTGAAATTAAAATCTGGCACGGCGCAAGGACGACCGCTCGGCATGCTACTCAAGGAATACCGGATCTGGGGGCCGCGTGAGCGCTTGATGGAACCGGCCGTGCGACGCCTGAGCCTGGCGACGCTGCAGCAAGCGCTGCAGGAAGCCGCGCAAATCGATAAGATGGTGAAAGGCTTGCGCGCCAAGGCCTTCGCCGGCGATGCCTGGGATGCGATGCTGCAGCTCGGCTTGAAAATCGCCACCGGCAGGTAAGGTCCCGCGCTGCCCGTTTGAATTACCGTTATTAATTTTTAAGATGCCAAACATCATGGATATCAAGCAATACATGAATGAAGTCGGCCAGCGTGCCCGCGCTGCATCGCGCGCGATGGCCAGTGCCGACACCGCTGCCAAGAACCGCGCGCTGACCTTGATCGCCGCCGCCATCCGGCGCGAATCAACTGTGCTGCGCGCCGCCAACCTGCAGGACTTGGATGCGGCACGGGCCAATGGCATGGAGGCCGCGATGCTCGACCGGCTGACGCTGTCCGACCAGGCCATCGTCACCATGGCCGAAGGCCTGGAACAGATCGTCGCACTGCCGGACCCGATCGGCGAAATCTCCAATATGAAATACCGCCCGACCGGCATCCAGGTCGGCCAGATGCGCGTGCCGCTGGGCGTGATCGGCATCATTTACGAAGCCCGCCCGAACGTGACGGTGGATGCGGCCGGCCTGTGCATCAAGAGCGGCAACGCCACCATCCTGCGCGGCGGCTCGGAAGCGATCCACTGCAACCAGGCGCTGGCGGCGCTGGTCAAGGAAGGCCTGGCCGGTGCCGGCCTGCCGGCCGATGCAGTGCAGATTGTCGAGACCACCGACCGCGCTGCAGTCGGCGAGCTGATCACCATGCCGCAGTTTGTCGACGTGATCGTGCCGCGCGGCGGCAAGGGCTTGATCGAACGCCTGATGCGCGAATCCAAGGTGCCGATGATCAAGCACCTGGATGGCATCTGCCATGTGTATATCGACGACAAGGCCGATATCGACAAGGCCCTGAAAATTGCCTTCAATGCCAAGTGCCACCGCTACGGCACTTGCAATACGATGGAAACATTACTGGTGGCGCAAGGCATCGCGCCACAGGTGCTGCCGGCATTGGCCCGGCTGTACGCCGAGAAACAGGTGGAACTGCGCGCCGACGACCAGGCGCGCGCCATTCTCGCCGGCTATCCGCAACTGGCTGCCGCCACCGAAGAAGACTGGGGCACCGAATACCTGGCCGCCATCCTGGCCGTCAAGATCGTGCCCGGCATCAATCAGGCAATTGCCCACATCAACACCTATTCGTCGCAGCACACCGATGCGATCGTCACCGAAGACTACAGCCGTGCGATGCGCTTTTTGCGCGAAGTCGATTCGGCCTCGGTGATGGTGAATGCCTCGACCCGCTTTGCCGATGGCTTCGAATACGGGCTGGGCGCGGAAATCGGCATTTCCAACGACAAGCTGCATGCGCGCGGGCCGGTCGGCCTGGAAGGGTTGACCTCGCTGAAGTACGTGGTATTTGGCCATGGCGAAGTACGGAATTAAGTTTGCGAGTCAACGGAGTGTCGCCTTGCAGGGCGACACCGTTACGCAGGCGTGCGGCATGCCGCACGAAATCCCTGCTTCACCCTCGCTGAAGTACGTGGTATTCGGGCATGGCGAAATTCGTCAATAAATGCCATGTTTACGGAGTGTTGCCTTGCAAGGCGACACCTCTGCTCCACCATAGCGAAGTACCGCCAATAAAAATTTTACAACAACCGGAAAGCCTCCATGCTCTGGGTTAAATCGCTGCACATCGTATTTGTCGTGTCCTGGTTCGCCGGCCTGTTTTACCTGCCGCGCATTTTCGTCAACCTGGCAATCGAAAACGACACCGCCACCACTGAACGCCTACTTCTGATGGCGCGCCGGCTGTACCGTTTCATGACGCTGCTGGCTGTGCCGGCACTAGTGTTCGGCCTATGGCTATGGCTGGGTTACGGCATCGGCAAAGGGCCGGGCAATGGCTGGCTGCATGCCAAGCTGACCATCGTGGTGCTATTGATCGGCTACCATCATGCCTGCGGGTCGCTGCTGAAGAAATTCGAAAACGGCGTCAATGCCCGCAGCGAAAAATGGTATCGCTGGTTCAATGAAGTGCCGGTCATCGGCTTGCTGGCGGCTGTGATCCTGGCGGTGGTCAAGCCGTTTTGAACGCTGTGCTAGCAGCATTTCTATAAAAATCCCTTCCCCTTGAAAGGGAAGGAGTTGTAAAGCAGCTTACGCTGTTACGGATAAAGGGTTCCCCATGAATTACTCGTATTTCTGTCCCTGCCCGCGCGGCATGGAAGGTCCATTGGCCGAAGAGCTGGCCGAAATCGCCCAGCAAGGCGCCAGCCTCAAAGTCCATAATCAGGTGCCTGGCGGCGTGCATTGCTCGGGCACGCTGGCCGATGCCTGGCGCATCAACCTGCATTCGCGCATCGCCTCGCGCGTGTTGCTGCGCATGGCCCAGTCCAGCTATGCCAATGAAAACGATATCTACGACCTGGCGCTGGCGCAGCCGTGGGAAGACTGGTTTTCCGTCGAACACACGATCCGCGTCGATATCACTGCGATCAAGTCGCCGCTGAAAAGCCTGGAATTCACAACGCTCAAAATCAAGGATGCGGTGTGCGACCGTTTCCGCGACCAGTTCGACCAGCGCCCTTCAATCGATACCAAGACGCCGGACATGCGCATCGTCGGCTTCCTCGACGCGCGCAATTTCACACTGTACCTGGATACCTCGGGTGAAGCGCTGTTCAAGCGCGGCTGGCGGCTCGATACCGGTGACGCGCCATTGCGCGAAAACCTGGCCGCCGGCCTGTTGCGGGTGGCTGGCTGGAAGCCGGGCATGGTCTTGTTCGACCCGATGTGCGGCTCCGGCACGATCCTGGCGGAAGCTGCGCAAATGCTGGCCGGCATTCCACCCGGCGCGCGCCGCTCGTTCGCGTTTGAAAAATTTCATGATTTCGACCAGGCTGCATGGGCCACGATCAAGGGCAGCGTCAAGCCCAATCCGCTGCCGGATACGCCGACGATTTTCGGCAGCGATATTTCCGGCGACATGGTGGCCATGACCCGCAGCAACCTGAAGCAGGCCGGCATCCTGTTCGAGGTGCCGCTGAAACAGATCGAGGCGCAGGAAGTCAAGCCGCCGACCGACGTGCCTGGCATCCTGCTGACCAACCCGCCGTATGGCGAGCGGATCGGCGTGCGCGGCGACAGCACACTTGCCGACGATGAATTGGCGCAATCCTTTTTCAGCGCCTTCGGCACCACGCTGAAACAGCGTTTCGCCGGCTGGTCGGTATTCCTGTTTACTGCCGACCTGGGCGTGCCGAGATTGTTGCGCCTGAAAGAATCGCGCAAGACACCGTTTTTCAATGGCGCACTGGAATGCCGCCTGTTCCGCTTCGACATGGTGGCAGGCTTCAACCGGCGCGAAGGCGCGCTGCCGAAAAATCCCCAGTAATCGCGCCAATTACTTCTGTCCGTGCGATACCGGCGGCATCTGGCGCGTCACCGAGCAGTTCGAATACGGCATGGCCGGCATCAAACCCGGCCTGATCTCGAATCAAGTCGCGCCGTTTGGCAACATCCGAGCTGCTCGTGCAGTCATGGCGGATGGCCGGTCATAGCCCGCCATGATCAAAGCGACTTTTTGGTATACAGCCGGCCGCGGCGCACCAGCCATTTCTCGATTTCGACCAGAATGAACACGACGGTCGACAAAGCCAGGCAAAACCCGAGCTCGGCCATGCTCAGCGGCGCGGTATTGAAAATCGGATTCAGCCACGGTATGTAAATCGTCGCCATCTGCAACACGAAGGTCAGCGCAATCGCGCCGAGCAGCGGCTTGTTCGACAGCAAGCCTTGGGTAAACAATGAATCGCGTTCCGAGCGGATCGCCAGCACATGTCCCATCTGCGACAGCGTCAAGACGGTAAACACCATGGTTTGCCAGTTCGCAGAACCAGTGCGGATTGCCCAGGCTTGGGCGAACAGCGTCACGCCGCCCATCGCCAGGCCGATCCACATGATGTGCTGCCACATGCCGCCCGCAAAAATACTTTCGTAGGGTGCGCGCGGCGGACGCCGCATGATACCTTTTTCGGCCGGCTCGACCGCCAGCGCCAAACCCGGCAAGCCGTCGGTCAGCAGGTTGACCCACAGGATGTGAATCGGCAGCAGCGGGATCGGCAAGCCCAGAAACGGCGCCAGGAATATGGTCCAGATTTCAGCCGAATTGCTGGTCATCGTGTAGCGGATGAACTTGCGGATATTGTCGAAAATGCGCCGCCCCTCGCGCACTGCGCCGACAATCGTCGCAAAATTGTCATCCATCAGCACCAGGCTGGCCGCTTCGCGCGCCACATCGGTGCCGCCCTTGCCCATGGCCACGCCGATATCGGCGCGCTTCAATGCCGGCGCATCGTTGACGCCGTCGCCGGTCATTGCGACAAATTCGCCCTGCGCCTGCAAGGCTTCGACGATGCGGATTTTTTGCGCCGGGTCGACCCGTGCATAGACCCGCACCTGCTTGACCTGCTGTGCAAACGCCTCATCGCTCAGGCTGGCCAGCTCAGGCCCGGCCAGCACGCGGCTGGTAGCAGTGGCAATCCCTAACTGACAGGCTATCGCATGGGCAGTGGCGGCATGGTCACCGGTGATCATCACCGGCGTGATGCCGGCGGTCTGGCACATGGCAACCGCATTTTTTGCCTCGTCGCGCGGCGGATCCATCAAGCCGACCAGGCCGATGAAGACCAGTTCATTTTCAATATGCTCGACTGCGTGGTGATGCGGCAAGGCCGGCCAGTTGCGGCAGGCCACCGCCAGCACCCGCAAGCCTGCCGCTGCCATGCTTTCCGCCTTGGCCAGGATGGCCTCGCGCGGCAGCGCCACTTCGCCCTGCTGCGTCAAGGCTGCCGTGCACAGCGGCAACACGCCCTCCGGCGCCCCCTTGGTAAATGCGGTGACGCCCTGTTGCTGATGGTGGAAGGTGGTCATGCGCTTGCGCTCGGAATCGAACGGCAGTTCGAAGATGCGCGCCGCAGTCAGCTCCAGCACAGTCTTGTCATAGCCGCACGCCAGCGCCGCCAGGTACAGCGCCACCTCGGTCGGGTCGCCGGTGGTTTCACCCTGGTGGCTGCGACTGGCATCGTTCGACAGCGCCAGCGCAGTCAGCAGATTGGTCCATGGCGCATGCGCCGGCGCGACCTCGCCCTGCTGCAGCGTGGCATCGACCACATAGATTTGCTCGACGCGCATCTTGTTCTGGGTCAGCGTGCCGGTCTTGTCGGAACAGATATAGGTGACCGACCCGAGGGTTTCGACTGCGGGCAGGCGCCGGATCAGCGCATGCTGCAGCACCATCTTGCGCGCACCCAGCGCCAGCGAAATCGTCACCACCGCCGGCAGCGCCTCCGGAATGGCTGCCACGGCCAGACTGACTGCCGTCAGAAACATCATGACCACCGCTTCGCCGCGCAGCAATCCCACGACAAAGATGATGGCGCAAATGGCCACCACAATCAGGCCCAGGCGCTTGCCAAATGCCGCCAGCCGCCGTTGCAGCGGCGTTTTCATTTCTGCGCCGCTGTCGAGCAATTGCGCGATCCTGCCCAGTTCGGTGGCCATGCCGGTGGCCACCACGATGCCGGTGGCGCGGCCATAGGTGACAGTGGTGCCCTTGTAAGCCATGTTAGTGCGGTCGCCTATCGGCAAATCGGCATCGGCCAACACCTCGCTGCGCTTTTCCGCAGTCACGGCTTCCCCGGTCAGCAGCGCTTCATCAATCTTGAACTGTGCCGCCTCGATCAGCCGCACATCGGCGGGCACTGCATTGCCCGCTTCCAGCAGCACGATATCGCCCGGCACCAGATCCGGAGCGTTGATATTGACGCGTTCGCCGTCACGCAGCACCAGGGCGCTGGTGGCCGCCAACTGTTTCAATGCCGCCATCGCCCGTTCGGCGCGTATTTCCTGGATGAAGCCGATCACTGCATTCAGGATCAGGATCACCACGATGGCCAGCGCATCCTTGATGTCGCCGACAATCCCGGAAATGACCGCTGCGCCGATCAATACCAGCACCATGAAATCGGTGAACTGGTCGAGCATCTTGCGCCACAGCGGACGCGGTGGCTTTTCCCGGATTTCGTTGGCGCCGACATGCTGCAGGCGCTGCGCCGCCTCCGCCTGCGGCAAACCTTGGCGATGATCGACATTCAATTCGACGGCAATCGCCTGCGCTTCGCGCACATGCCATGTTGCAGCCATGCTGCCAGCCGATGCCGTCACTGTCGGGCCCTGATTATCGTTCATAAGAATCGGTGATTGACAAATAAAGGAGGTATCGCTGCGGCTGGCGCATTGCCGACCATTTTCACATGCTGCCCGGCGCACGAAAAGACCACGGCGCCAGTGACGATTGGGCCGGTCTCCATGCCGGCATACCAGACTGCAGTTTGCATGCAAGCCGCACAGCCCGGTGCGCCGGCATGGCGTCAGGCTTGATTTGAATCAAGCAGTGCTGTGCGTCATCCGGCAAATCGGGCGACGTTCATAGAAAAAGGGAGCCGCAGCTCCCTTCAGTTCATTTCAGTTCATTTCTTGCCGCGCGACTTTGCGGCAATGTCTGCAATTAGCGCTTGACGGTCAACGGGCCGCTATAGCCGCTGGCGCTCCAGGTGCCGGACATCGCATTGTCGCCTTTCGGGCTCAGCTTGAAGCTGATCGTAGGTTGCTCTGCGACAAGCACGCCGTTTTGCACTACAGCCTTGGTCAGCGGGCTCTTAGTATCGCCGGTTGCAGTGCCGTACCAGTTGGCGCTGCCGGTCACATTGGTGCCGTTGGCGCCGGTGACGATCAATTCAAACTTGCCGCCGCCAAAGCCTGGCAGCTCCCAATTACCGGTCCAGTTGCCTTTCAGCTTGCCGGCAAGCGCGCCATCATTGGCTGCGGCAGCAGCCGCTGCGGCTGGCGAAACTGGTGCGGCAGGTTGCGAAGCACAACCGGACAATACGAGAGCTGCAGTCAAACCGGTAAGAACCAACAGGGAACGGATCATAGTAAGTCGCCTTAAAATTGATAAAAAGAATCTGAAGTATAAGCAGATTACACAAAAACAACAATTCTCCGAATGGAGAGGATTTTGTTATTTCGAGGAAAGCAGGTGCCTGCCAGCGCCTCGCCCGGAGGCGACGCCTGTGCGCTCGCGAACCGAGCGCAGCCGGCGCCTCCGGCCGGCCCTAGCTAGGGCCAGCGCCGGGAAACTGGTTGAATTTGCCGGCAAATGCTACAACAGCACCCGTCAATTGCGCGCAAGTATGAGCGCATCGGCGCTTGCGTCAGGCAGCGGGCCGGGGCCGCTCCGGCTCGGAAGGCATTGAAATGTCTTCCAGCGTCCGGCCGACTTCTGCCGAATGCTTGGTTGCCAGGTCACCCAAGGAGACGATGCCCACCAGCTTGCGGGATGCGGAATCGATCACCGGGACGCGGCGGATCTGCACATCGCGCATGGTATCCATGACTTGATTGACTTCCTGATTGTCAAAACAATATTGGACATCGCGCGACATGACTTCCTGTACTTCGACATCTTCCGGCAGCTGGCCGGCTGCAGTGGCACGGATGGTGATGTCGCGGTCGGTAATCATGCCGACCAGTTTTTGGCCATCACAAACCGGGATCGAACCGATATCCAGTTCCTCCATGATCTGTGCTGCACGGCGGATACTTTCGTGCGGCGCAATCACCACCACATCACGTGTCATGATTTCGGAAATTAACTGCATTACATTCTCCTTGCACGGAACACCATGCCAACCGGCCAATCCGGTCGGCACTGCCCTAGTGGGTCACTTGGCAACTGATGCAGTATAAAAGCACGTCTTTTTGCGCCAGACGGTGTTGCAAATCCTCGCGATAGTCCCGCTATCGCTGCGGTTTGCGCCTTGTCTGGCGCAAAAATCCATCGCTTTTATTTGCCACACCAGTTGCCAAGCGACCCACTAACATGCAAATGAATGCAATAAAAATGCCGGCCCATCAAGATCGCTTGATGACTGGCCAAAACGCTCCCGGCATTTGCCAAATGCCGGGTTTGCAAGTAATTTCCCGCGCGCCGCCGGATTCAGCGGCATGCGGCACATTGGATGCAAGACCGCACAAGCGCCAGACCGAAGCTGGAACGACGTGCCACTCAGGCGATCGACCCCCGCTAAAAATGCATGGCATGCTGTAGAAAATCTAGTTCCCCGAGTAACTGCTCCAGTTATAAACCGGAATTTCACCCAGCCGCGTGCCGATCTGGATTGTGATCGATCGATGCGAACTCAATTCGATATCGCCCGGATCCCCTTCATGCTGGCGCAATGCGCCGTTATCCTCGACATAAATCACCACCGGCTGATCGGTAAAGCCTGCCACGTTATTCCATGACAGCGGCTGCCCCCAGACCGCGAACAGATCACCGAGCGTCAAGCGCTTGTAGGCATTTGAAAAGGCATCGACCACTCCCGACATGTTATCGGTATTGACTTCATACAGGCAGTCGGCGGCCATGCCGATGTACTGTGGAATGGCAAGCCGCTGCCCATCCCTGAAAATCGATACGTGCGCATGCACGAAATAATTTGTCGACAGCCATTCATATTTGATGCAATTGGCATTGCCGACCGGCGCGCCCTTGCCGCCGCTGGCGGTATTGCCGTCGGCCCAGGCACGCACGCCCAGCGTGCCATTCGGTCCGGCGTCCAGCACAATCGGCGTGCCGGAAAGCGGCGGCAGATTCGGATTGGCCGTGGTCGTGGTGCTGGAACTGGTCGTGGTAGTCGTGTCGCCGTATGTACTGGTGGTCGTGGTGGCGGCACTTGTGCTGGTGGCGCCGACCATGGTCGTGGTGGTGGTGCCTGCCAACGAGCTGGTGGTGGTCGTGCCAGCAGTGCTGGTGCTCGCCGTGGCGCCGGCCGTGTTCGATGCACCGTCCGTACCGGCACCGGCCAAGCCATCTCCGCCGCCACCGCAGCCGGTCATCAACACAAAAGACAACACGGACAGCGTTTTAGAATGCAACAGTTGCGGCATGGATTTTCCTTTTGAATGGGTGCATGCTCGGCGTAAATAAAATTTACCGAGAGAAGCATGACGTCCTAGCAATTTATCCAAGCCAGCCGCTCGCACCCTGATGCGGATCAAAAGAAAAACGGCAACAAATTCTTTGAATCAAGTCATAGAAAGTTTATGAATTTAAATATGAGAAATCACAAATGCCTCACCACATGATGAAATTGAGTGTCTCCAAAAAATGAGGTATTGCTTCAAAATTGATGGGCATGGCGATGGCAGCATTGCTGTTTTTTGAATGAGCCCGCAAACCTCGCACGATAGCGGCAGGAATTTCCTGCGGGCTCAAAATTTGCGCAAACATGTAAGATTGTCTGGCGTTGCCAAGAGTTACAAAAATAATGGAACGCAATCAAGATGCCAACATGCCGGATGCCGTTGCTTTAGGCGCGTGTATCCGGCGAATCGCTGCTTCAAGTCGCCAACCTGAGATTCGCCCCGGATCGACAGTCCGGTTTCCAAGCGTGACTAGCGTTTGACAATCACGCCGCAGGCAAGCCGTGCGCCGGAATTGCCGGTCGGCTGAGTCTTGAAGTCATCCGGTGCGGCATGGACAATCACGGCGCGGCCAATGATGCCGGATTCGCCGCTGCCGAGGCTCAGTCCGGATAGAGTTGTTGTCAGGCTAGCCTTGCCATTCTGATCGGCCTGCAACATCGGCAAGTCGCCTACATGGTGTTCGCCCTTGCCGGGATGCCCATGCTTTTTGTCGCCGGGATTGAAATGACCACCGGCGCTGGTGCCATCCGGTGCACTGCAATCACCCTTTTCATGAATATGGAAACCATGGCCACCCGGCGTCAAGCCACTGAACGAAGCGACTACCTTGATCAGTTCATTTTGCTGTGTAAAAGTAACTGTGCCGCGCACATCCTGTCCTTCGGTCGGCTGCATGCGTGCTTGCGCCGTGGCGCCACCGCTTGGCATCCACGCACAGCCGGTGGCCAGCAACAGCGTCAGCAGCGAGGCGAAAAGCAACTGATAGGTTTTCATGTTTTTCTCCTGTAAATTTTATCCAAGAAATACTGTTTCACACTGCGTCGCCTATGCCAGCATCGCGGCGATTTTCAGACGCCCAGATTGCGCACGCAGTGAGGCTCGTCATGCGTACTTTGAACCAGGCAACTTGTGCAAGCATGCCGCAGTATCGCGATTGCCGGTTCGATGACAGCAAATTGGATCAACAAGACCGCTCTTCGTTGCACACGCATCAAGATACTTTGGATGGTCGGGGAAATTTCATATAGAGATGCTGCGCGAAACGATGGTCAACAAAACCGATTGTCTTGATTGTCTTCGGGAAGCAAGCAAGGTTCAGACAACAATTCGATTGGGCTGGATCGCATGCGCTTATCACGACAATCGCTGGACCGCGGCCATCGCTGGACTGCAGCGGCTGGATTGAGAGCATGCTGCCGGCTAAATCCGCATGCCGCGTGACATTACGCTGCCGATGCTGCTGGTGATAAATATTAGCTCTTGAGCCGGTATCCGGTCTTGAACACCCACCACACGGCGGTGAGGCACAGCATCAGAAATACCAGGGTCATGCCGATGCTGAGCCCGACACTGACGTCGGCGACGCCATAAAAACTCCAACGGAAGCCGCTGATCAGATAGACCACCGGATTGAACAATGCAATTTTTTGCCACAGCGGCGGCAGCATGTTAATCGAGTAAAAGCTGCCCCCTAGGAAAGCCAGCGGCGTCACGATCATCAGCGGGATGATCTGCAGCTTTTCAAAACCGTCGGCCCAGATGCCGATCAGAAAACCGAACAGGCTGAAGGTCAACGCAGTCAGCAGCAGGAACACGATCATCCAGACCGGATGCGCAATGCCAAACGGCACAAAGATCCGTGCGGTAGCCAGGATCAACAATCCCAGGATGACTGACTTGGTGGCGGCGGCGCCGACATAACCGATCACGATCTCGAGGGCCGAGATCGGCGCCGACAGGATTTCATAAATGGTGCCGGTAAACTTCGGCATATAAATCCCGAAGGAAGCATTGGAGATGCTTTCCGTCATCAGGGACAGCATGATCAGGCCGGGCACGATGAATGCACCGTAACTGACGCCGTCGATCGCGACCATGCGCGAACCAATGGCTGCGCCGAACACCACAAAGTAAAGCGATGTCGAGATCACCGGCGAGGCAATGCTTTGCATCAGGGTTCGCCATGTGCGGGCCAGCTCGAACAGATAAATGGCGCGGATGGCATGGAAATTCATGACGGCACTTTCATCAGGTTGACAAAAATTTCTTCCAGCGAGCTCTGGCTGGACTGGATATCCTTGAATTCGATCCGATGCTCGTGCAGTAGCCGCAGCAAATCGGCCACCCCGGTTGGTTGGCTATGCGCATCGAAGGTATAAATCAGTTCACTGCCGTCTGCAGACAACTCAAGCTGCAGTCCGGCGAGTGGTTCCGGCACCTTGTCCAGCGGGTGCTGCAGGTGCAGCGTCAATTGTTTCTTGCCGAGTTTTTCCATCAGCGCCATCTTGTCTTCGACCAGCAGGATCTCGCCTTTGCGGATGATGCCGATCCGGTCCGCCATCTCTTCGGCTTCCTCGATATAGTGGGTGGTCAGGATGATGGTCACGCCGCTGGCGCGCAAGCCGCGCACCATTTGCCACATGTCGCGCCGCAATTCGACATCGACACCGGCGGTAGGCTCGTCGAGAAACAGAATCTGCGGCTCGTGCGACAGGGCCTTGGCGATCATCACCCGGCGCTTCATGCCGCCCGACAGCATGATGATCTTGCTATCCTTTTTATCCCACAGCGACAGGTCGCGCAGCACCTTTTCGATATACGCAGGATTGCGCGGCTTGCCGAAAATGCCGCGGCTGAAGTTCACCGTGGCCCACACGGTTTCAAAGGCATCGGTCGACAATTCCTGCGGCACCAGGCCAATTCTGGAGCGCGCCGCGCGATAGTCGCGCACCACATCATGGCCGTCGGCCAGGATGACGCCCTGGCTGGGTGTGACAATGCCGCAGATGATGTTGATCAGCGTGGTCTTGCCGGCGCCGTTCGGGCCAAGCAGCGCCAGAATCTCGCCGCGGCGGATATCCAGATCGATCCCCTTGAGCGCCTGAAAGCCGGACGCATAGGTCTTGGTGAGATTCCTGATTGTGACGATTGGCTGCACCCTGTCTCCTGATCCGTAACGATAAAATGCCTGGCGTGTATGACGCATGGCTTCTTGCCTTGACGACCCGGTGGCGTAACTGGAAGCCGAGTGCCCCTGGCAAGGGGCCGCAAGCAAGCGCAAGAAAAATGCAAGAAAGTCATGACCCGGGCCCCATCAGCTTGGCCACCAGTACCGATCCGGCTGGGAATGCCTGACCGGCATGTGCCATGCAATGCCGCCCTGCCCTGCGCCGCAGTATATGCCGAGAGGAGAAAAATGTTCAAGCTAATCACGGCCATGCGGCGGCTGGTGCGGCGCGCAACCGTACCGTGGCGTCGGAGGTCGCGCTAAAAGCGGTAAGCTGCGCTCAGGCCGGCGCTCCAGTTGCGCCCGGGGGCCGGTTCGAAGTAGCGGCCATTGCCGTCATTGATGATGGCCGAACCGGCGTACTGGCGATCGAACAGGTTGTCGAGCCGGGCAAAGGCATGCAAGGTCCAGCGCTGATGCTGCAGCAGATAACCGGCTTGGGCCGCAGCGACGAAATAGCCGGGCGCGGCAGCATCATTTTCATCATTCACATAGATCTTGCTCAGGTACCGCCCTTCAACGCCGGCGCGCCAGCCTTGCGGCGGCGCCCAGGCCAGCGAGGCAAACGCCATCTGACGGGCAATCCCGGGAATCCGGTTGCCGGCAGCCACCGGCACCGTCGCAGCACTGCACACCGGCGAACAAAAGCTGTCGCGATATTTGGCATCGAGCCAGGTATAGGCCGCCTGGGTACGCCAGTGCTGCGCCAGTTCTCCTTCCCAGCCCAGCTCCAGGCCATTGCGGCGCGTGCGGCCGGCATTCTGGAAAGTGCCGCGCCCATTGTTGCTGCCGGCGCTGACGATTTCATCCTCGGTACGGGTCTGGAACAGCGCCGCCGTCAGCATGCCGCTACTCAAGCGCAGCTTGGCGCCGGCTTCTGCGCTCAGATTGACCGATGGCTGCAGGCCGAAATTCAAGCCTGGCAACCCGTCGCTGCGGTAAGAGATTTCGCTGAAGGTCGGCGTCTCGAAACCGCGGCCGAGCGCCGCATACAGGTTCAGGTCGGGCCGGGCCTGGTAGCGCAATGCGGCCATCGGCAGCGCCTTGCGATAGCGCGCGTCGCCGCTGTCGTCGCCATTGACGCCAACGATGTAATCATCATCGGAAGAAAAGCGCACCGTGCTGTAGCGCACGCCCGCGTCCAGCGTCCAGCGTCCAGCGAATTGCCAGGATGCCTGCAGGTAGGGATCGATATTCCACAAATCATTGCTTTCATTGCGGCGCAAGCCGCCCTGCACGCCGAGTTGCTGAGTGACACCGGTGCCGATGAAGTTTTCATAGCCCTGGCGCTGCTCGGTCAGCGTGTCATAGGCCAGGCCGCCGATCACGGTCAGTGGCCGGCCAGCCAGCGTCAGGCGCGAAGTCCAGCGCGCATCGATGCCGCCGTAATCGCGTCTCAGCACAATCACGCCGCCCGCATGGCGCGGATTGGCTTGCGGTCCGGGCGGAATCGACTGGAACTGCACGGTTTCGCGCTGGCCGTAGTAAGCCACCAGCCGCAACTGGTTGCTCGCATCGATGCGGCGTTCATACACCATTCCGCCCTGATTCTGCTGCACGGTCTTGCGCGTGTTGAACTGGGTCGCGACTGCCGCGACACTGCGCGGATTGGCCCGGAACTGCGCAAAGTTCAGTCCCAGCGGATCCTGCGCCTTCAAGTTCACGCTATTGACCACGAAGCTCAGCTTGCTGTCATCATCGAGCTGGATGCCAAGCTTGCCGTTCACCAGGTTTTTGCTGGCGGCGCTGTGCTCGCGATAGCCATCGGTGGTGAACCGGCTGCTACTGATCAGGTAATCGATCGCGCCAATGCCGCTGCCAGTTGAGCCGCTGGCCTTGAGTCCGTAGCGGCGCATGCCGTCACTGCCCAGCGTAAAGCTCGGCGTCACCAGCGGCGGCCCGCTGCCCTCTTCGGTAAAGACCTGGATCACGCCGCCGGATGAATTGCCGTACAGCGCAGAAAAAGGCCCGCGCAATATTTCAACCCGGTCGATCGAGGCAATATCGATGTTCGAACTCTGGCCCTGGCCATCCGGCAGCGTGGCCGGAATGCTATCCACATACAGGCGCACGCCGCGAATCCCGAAGGTCGAGCGCGCGCCGAAACCGCGTATGGCAATCTGCAAGTCTTGCGCATAATTTTGCCGGTTCTGGATCAGCAGCCCCGGCACGCCGCCCAAGCCTTCCGACAGGTTGACCTGCTGCCGGCTGTCGCGCATCGACGCGCCGCTGACCACGTCAACCGATGCCGGCGCATTGAAAGGCGACACATCGATGCGCGTGCTGGTCACCACCACCGGTTTCAGTGTAGCCGCAGCCGAAGCCGGCGCAGCATCCTGCGCCTGCGCTGCGGCCGGGCCGCAAGCAGCCAGCACTGCGCCGGCTACCAGGGAATGGCCAAACATGCGTGGATTGCGAACTGCCGTGGCGTTGCATTTTCTGTTACGCAAATGAAGTAGTCGAGCGGAAAAAGACATCATGGTTTGGTTTTCTCGCCAGCATGGCGTTCGAACGGTAGCATCCGGCATAGTGAACACATTTGCAGACTGGTTCAATACGGATGCAATTCTGCGGCAGTCTTTAGCCGATTTTTGACAGGAAGCGATTAATTTACAATGTCGTGCGCGTTAAGTGATTGCGTGTAGTCAAGAAATCTGCTTCCTCATCGAAACAAATCTGGTTTTCCCGTGCAGTTGCAACAAGCTGCCATGGTGATCGGCGAACAACCCGGCTTGAGTCAGACGCTTGATTTGTTTAACGCTGCACACCAGAATGCGGATACAGCCAGCATGGATCATCAGCCTGACGCTTCTCTACTGGAACAAACCAACAGGATAAAACATGAACAGCGACGTTGCGCACACAAGTTACCGAGACGTGCTTGAATGCATGTCCGAAGCACTGATCTTTGCCGACCCGGAAGGCATCATCCGGATCTGGAACCAGGGCGCCGAAGCTGTGTTCGGCCATGCTGCAGCCGACGCGCTTGGGCGCAGCCTCGATCTAATCATCCCGGAGCCATTACGCAAAGCCCACTGGGACGGCTTTTATCAAGCCATCCGCCGCGGTGCCACCCTGCATGGCCGGCGCTCGATTGTCACGCGCGCGCTGCACCAGAGCGGCCGGCAGCTGTATGTCGACATGAGCTTTGCGATCGTCAAGGATCAGGCGGGCGCCATCACCGGCTCGATGGCAGTGGCGCGCGACGCCACCGAACGGCATCTGGAACAGAAAAGCCTGCGCCAGCAGCTAGCCGCATGCCTGGCCAAGCCACCGGCATAGCGGCTGCTGCGCAAGCCATGTACGACACTCGCAACGGCAAACCGGGCCCTGGCCCGTGAAGCCGCAGCCGCATCGACCGGCCGGCGCTTCAGCACATCGAAAATGCGCGCAGGAAGTCGAGCGTATTACCCGGCTCCAGCAACTTGCTGACCGCCCAGCCGCCGATCAGCACACCTGCCGCCAGCAGCAAGGCCGCGCCGAGGTGAAATCGTTTCATGCTTTCCCCCATCAGGCAGGCTGCAGGCGCGCCAGCTGGCGGTCGTCGATCGGCCAGTGCAAGGCCGCGGCCATCAAGCCCAGCCCGATTGCGCCCAGCCACACCAGATCGTACGAGCCGGTTGCATCGAACACAACGCCGCCCAGCCAGGCACCCATGAAACCGCCGACCTGATGGCCGACGAATACGAAGCCAAACAGGGTGGTCAGGTACTTTACGCCAAACACTTGCGACACCAGCCCGTTGGTCAGCGGCGCGGTGCCCAGCCACAGCAAGCCCATGACGAAGGAAAAGACATACAGGGTCCATTCGCTGATCGGCAGCAGCACGAATGCCGTAATCGCGACCGAACGCATCAGGTAGTTATAGGCCAGCAAGTGCTTGCGCCGGTACTTGGTGCCCAGGATGCCAGAGTAATACGTGCCAGCGATATTGGCCAATGCGATCAGCGACAGCGCAATCACCGCGCTGCGCCCGGTCATGCCCTTGTCCATCAGGTAAGCCGGCAAGTGGCCGGCGATGAAGGCCAGTTGGAAGCCGCACGCCAGAAAGCCCAGGTTCAGCAGCCAGAACCCCTTGTGGGCAAACGCCTCAGCGAGCGCCTCGCGCAGCGACTGGTGCTGCTGCCCTTCGCGTACCAGATTGGCCGGTTCCGCCAGCGCGCCCGACAAAGGCGCCGCCGCCAGCATCACGCCGCCCAAGATCACCAGCGCGATCAGCCAGCCATAGCCGGCGATGAAAACTTGCGCCGCCGGCACCAACGCAAATTGCCCCAGTCCGCCGACCGCACCGGCCAGGCCCAGCGCCCAGCCGCGCCGCTCCGGCGCCACCAGGCGGCTCAGCGCGCCATACACGGTGCCGAACGAGGTGGCCGACAATCCGGCGCCGATCACCAGGCCGCAGCTCAGCAACAGCTCGAGGCTGGAAGTCGAATGCGCCATCAGGTACAGGCCGGCGGCATACAACAGGCAGCCGCCCAGCAATACCTTGGCAGTGCCGAATTTGTCGGCGATCATGCCGGTAAACGGCATCAGCAAGCCCCACACCAGGTTTTGCAAAGCCACCGCCAAGGCGAAATCCTCGCGGCTCCAGCCACGCTCGGTCGTCATCGGCAGCAGGAACAAGCCCTGCACATGCCGCACCCCGAGCGACAGACCCATGATGATGCCGCCGCAAACGACTATAACGAGCGGGGTTTTCCAGGATCGGTGCATGCGTGTTTCCTCGGTCAGTTTCAGCCCGCTCATCAATTACATGACAATAGTTCATGCGATAGAATAGGCTCATGGTAGGCATTTTAGCTATACCATATCCAGACACAAGCGCAATTTACGCATCACTCACATGATTCATACGCATGGATAACAGCAATGATTAACCCGCTCATGACAATCCCGCCGCTGGATGCGATCCGAGGCTTTGTCGCGGTCGCGCGCCGCATGAGCATCACGCTGGCGGCACAGGACCTGTGCCTGACCCAGTCTGCGGTCAGCCGCCAGATCCAGAGTCTGGAACAGCACCTCGGCACTGCGCTGCTGATTCGCAAGCACCGTGCAATCGCCCTGACTGATGATGGCGAGCGGCTATTCGCACTGGCGTCTCCCTGGCTGGAAAGACTGGCCGATTACACGGATTCGTTGCGCATCGGCGGGCGCATCCGCCCGGTCACGGTTACCGCATCGATCGGCGTGACCGCGCTCTGGCTACTGCCCAGGCTCGGCTCATTCCAGGACGCCCATCCGCACATCGACGTGCGCGTGGCCGCCAACAACCGCGTGCTGGATTTGAAGCAGGAAAGCATCGACCTGGCGATCCGCTATTGCCGCGACGCTGAGGCGCCGCCCGGCGCTGAGCGGCTGTTTGGCGAAAAGGTGCTGCCGGTGGCAAGCAAGGCGGTGGCGGCGCGCGCCTTCAAAAATCCCATCTCACTGTTAAATGAAGCCTTGCTCGAACTCGACGAGCGCGCCCGCCCTTGGATGCGCTGGTCGGACTGGCTCACTGCCACCGGCATCCCGGCCGCCAAGCCAAAGGCTTACCTGCACTTTAATCAGTACGACCAGTTGATCCAGGCAGCGGTGGAAGGCCGCGGCGTGGCGCTGGGCAGGATCGCGCTGGTGCTGCCGATGCTGCAGGATGGCAGACTGGTGGCGCTGGCCGATGCCGAGCGCGGCGACAGCGATTATGCGTACTGGCTGATCGACGGCGCGGATCAACCACGCCAGGAAGTGAAGGTGTTTAGGGAATGGATCGTGCAGGAAGTGCAGCTTGCGGTAGGCAAGCTGCACGCCATGAAGAAAGGCACCAACAAAGGCTGGCCAGTGCATGCCATGACCGACCCGGCCGGATAAAGCAGGCAGGCGTCTGTAGCAATGCCAACCCGCTCCCCTTCTGCTGGACGCGCTGAAAAAAAGCTTAAAAAACGTTTAAAAAAGCTTTAAGAAACGCCGATCTCAGCCAGTAAAGCGCTCAGCTTTGCGGCATCGACCGGCTTGACGAAATGATGGTTGAATCCGGCAGCCAGCGCGTTTTCCCGGTCGTGCTCCTGACCGTATCCGGTAATCGCAATCAGCGGGACATGGGCTGTTTCGGGTTGGCGCCGCAGGCGACGCGCCAGTTCATTGCCATCGATTTCGGGCAAACCAATGTCGAGCAAGCAAACGTCGGGCAAGTCGATCCGCGCCCGCTCCAGTGCCTGTAGCGGACTATGCTCCATCAAAACCTCATGCCCCAATGCCTCCAGAAACATGGTCAGCATTTCGGCGGTATCGACATTGTCCTCAACAACTAAAATCCTTAATTTCTTATCTGATATCCGGCTATTTTTCTCGCTGTCGCGGCGATCGGGCACAATGGCTGGCTCAATCAGGCGCGGCAAACAGATGGTGAATTGACTGCCCTTCCCTGGGCCTTCGCTCACACATGTCACTTTGCCGCCATGCAGCCCCACCAGGCTTTTCACTAGCGCCAGGCCGATTCCCAAGCCGCCTTGCACGCGGTCGGAAGTTCTTTTCGCCTGCGAAAAAAGGTCAAATACATGCGGCTGCAACTCCAGCGGAATGCCGATGCCGTTATCCACAACACACAAGAGGATCTGGGCATCATGCACTTCCAGGCTAAGCTGGATATGGCCGCCTGCCGGCGTATATTTGGCCGCATTGTTCAAAAGGTTGGCCAGTATCTGTATCAGCCTTTTCTGGTCCCCCAGAACATAGGCAGGCTCTGGCGCCAGCGCGGTGGCGAATTGATGACGTTGCGCTTCAATCATTGGCCGAACCTGCTCTACCGCGCTGGACACGATGTTTTTCAAATCTTGCGGATATTTGTCGAGCGTCACCAGGCCCTTGGTCACGCGCGAAACTTCGAGCAAGTCATCCACCAGCCCGGTCATATGGCGGACTTGGCGACTCAGCACCTGGCTGGTTTTCTTAAGACGGCCGGCATCGAGCGGCGCCATCCCAAGGAGTTCTGCGGCAGCGCTGATCGGCGCCAAAGGTGTGCGCAGTTCATGCGCGAGCATGGCGAGAAAGTCATCCTTGCGCTGGTCTGCATCCAGCAGCTCGGCCTGAGCCCGTGCATTTTCTGCAGCGGCCCAAGTCCACTCGACCATGTCTTGCGCAAGATGAATCTCGCCATACGTCCAGCGGTATGGCTCGACCTGATGCAAGTTCAGCACGACACTCAGGCGGCCAGCCTTGACCACCGGGATGCAAAGCAATGACCGGATGCCAAGCAGGCGGGCATAGGCATCGGCATGGTCTGCCGTGCGATTATCCAATCGAATGTCATCAATCGCGATAGTCTTCCCTGCGCGCAATGTGGCGGCCATTTCAGGACCAAAGTCATCCAGCGATTCGACTTTCTGAGCCACGCTTGCGATTCCCGGGCGCGACCAGGTCTGCCTGATCACAAAGGTTTCATTCGCATCATCGATTTCAGCATACAGAACACGTGCCACTTGAAGATGCTGGCCCAATAACGCGCTTGCCGCAGCCACAATGTCTTCCGATAAAGTCAATGAACGAAGACGCTCAGTCAATTCGACTCGAAAAGCCTGTCGCCTTTCGCTGAGCACGCGCCCGGTTGTCTCAACCACCGTGCAACACACGCCGTCAACCATGCCGTGACTGTCCCTGACTGGCGAATAGGAAAATGTGAACCATGCCTCTTCGGGAAAGCTATTGCGCAGCACGGCGAGTGCGCGGTCTTCAAAATAAGTCGGCTTGCCCGCCATGGTATTGGCGATGATCGGGCCGACCTCCGACCAGGTTTCTGCCCACACATCCTGAAAGCGGCGGCCCAGTGCGCCCGGGTGCTTGTCACCCAGTATCTCGGCATACGCATCGTTATACAGAAAGCCGAGCTCTTGCCCCCATGCCACGAACATTGGAAATCGGGAATCGAGCAGCAAGTTGACCACCGTGAGTAGTTCTTGCGGCCAGGTGTGCGGCTGACCCAGCGGCGATGCCGACCAGTCATGCATTCGCAGCAGCGAGCGAACCTCGCCATCACCGTTGAAGGCAAACGGTGTTGCCATTACCTGTTTCATACAGATGTATTGCGCATAGACTATTCTGATACTTTACATCGATGGAAGTGAAGGGGCCGGCCAAAGTGTGTCGTCATTGCGTCCGGCAACAGTTGCTGTTGCCGTCCTGTGCGCCTTGGGATGCATATCTAGAAGCAAAGTGCAGTGTAGATCAAATCCGGCATCGCATGTAGTAACTATGCCGGAGTTGCAGCGATGCCGCTGCATTTGCCATCCAGCGATAACGCGCTGAGCAGTCGGTGGCGCCACATCCACCAAGTTATTGCTGCGCAGGGCTTTAGTGCATTGACGCAGGCCAAGGCGATGCATTGACCGATACGCCGCGCTGCAAAAGCACAGAAAATTCTGCAGCCACCAGGGGCGGACTCAGATAATAGCCCTGCCCTTCTGCGCAGTGATGGCGGCTCAGGAATGCAAGCTGTTCAGGCGTTTCGACCCCTTCCGCGATGACGCGGTGCTTGAGGCTTTTTCCCAAACTGATCACCGAATCAACCAGAATATCGTCGTCGCTATTGGCGGCGATGCCGGCGACGAACGACTGATCGATTTTCAGCGTATCGACTGGAAACTGCTTCAGGTAGCTCAAGCTGGAGTAGCCGGTGCCAAAGTCGTCAACCGCGATCTTGACACCCATCTCTTTCAGCTCTTGCAGCATCATCATGGTCGCGCTGGCATTTTCCATCAGCACGGTTTCAGTCAGCTCCAGCTCCAGATGGTGCGGCGCCAGGCCACTATCGCGCAAGGCCGCACGCACATTTTCAAAAAAATCGCTGCGCCCGAACTCGATGGCGGACACATTAACGGCGACTACCTGCAACGCCAGGCCGGCGTCCAGCCAGGCTTGAGTTTGCCGGCACGCTTCGCGCAACACCCAGCGGCCGATCTGGACAATCGCGCCAGACTCTTCAGCGATCGGCACGAACGCCGCCGGCATCAGCAAGCCCCGCTCCGGGTGGCGCCAGCGGATCAGCGCTTCGACGCCAATGATGCTGCCGGTCTGAAGATCGACTTGCGCCTGGTAAAACAGCTCGAATTCCTGGTGTTCGAGCGCGCGATGCAATTCGCCCTCGGTTCTCTGCCGTTCGACCGCGCGCGCATTCATTTCCGGCCTGAAAAAGTGATTCCTGCCACGCCCGCTATTCTTGGCATGGTACATCGCGACGTCGGCATTCAGGATCAGCGTTTCTGCATCTTCGCCATCCTCGGGGTACATGCTGATGCCGATGGTTGCGCCAATATGCAGGTCCTGTTCCGCCAGCGCATAGGAGGCCGTCAGCGCTTTGCTTATTTTTTCGGCAAAGAAATCGGCCGATTTTTCATCGATCACTTCCGACAACAGCACCACGAATTCGTCGCCACCCTGGCGGCTGACGGTATCGGTGCTGCGAACTGAGCTTTGCAGGCGTTGCGCGACCAATTGCAGCAGCGTATCGCCCACCGCGTGACCGAGCGAATCGTTAATCGCCTTGAACCGGTCCAGATCGATAAACAGCACCGCCAGTTTCTTGCCATGCCGCCTGGCCAATGCGATGGCCTGCACCAAGCGTTCCTTTAACAGGATCCGGTTCGGCAAGTCAGTCAGGAAATCGTGATGCGCCATATGGCCCATCTTGTCTTTCGCCTTCTGGACTTCTTCGGTCATGATCTGCGCCTGGACGGTCGAGATGACAAGATGTTCGTTTGCCTGGCGCAACCGGACGATATGGCTTTCCAGCACGGTCTGCATCGTCTCCGCTTCCTGGATGATCTTTTCACGTGATTCGGCGGCACTTTCCCGCAGATGGACTGCCTCTTCCCGCCCCTGTGCGACGTCATCACGCTGATCAGCGGTTTCCTCACGTGAATGCGACAAATTTTCTCGAGCGGTGACCGATTCCTCGCGGCTAGCCATGGCGTCTTCATGGGCATTGCCAGCGCCTTGCCTACGTTCAATATTTTTCCCGGAAACCGCGGTCTGCAAGTCATGTTCCCGATCCGATTTCTCCTGCCGATCAGAACTATCGGCATCAGTGGGACCTTGGTGCATATTCATGAGCATTCTCCCGAATCAGATTGGACTATGCTTCAGAATAAATGTTTTGAGATGCAGCGCAATTCTTTGCTGCACCTATGCTGCAACATAAGATTCCATTGCGTAACGCGATGACACTGAATGTGTCACAGGCAACATGGTTGCGGTGCCCCGCCGTTTTACAGAGGCCCGTATTACCTTGCAAGCCGCTCAACCGAATCATCCCTGGCTAGACAGTGCGGGTCGGCTGGCCCGACAAAATGCCCTGGACGTGGGTTAATGGTTCGCCGATCACGATGCGATCTTTTTCAATGTCATAGTAGCGAATATCCTTGCTATGCGCGCTGCCACGGATTTTCACCACCGAAATGACACGTCTGAATTGTCCTGCAATTTCAACATAGCGCTGCATCAGGATCGCGTCTGCGAGAAAGGCATTGCCATACGAACTGAAACGCAAATCGGTGTAGCGGTCTTCCAGCTCTGCCGTCATCAATACGGTCACGCCCATGCCTGTCAGCACTGCAATCATCCGGTACAACGATTCGCGAAAATTTTCACGAAATACCGGCGCCAGTGCCAGTTCAAACCCGGACAGCGAATCGATCACGACCCGTTTTGCCTGCATGCGGTCGATCGTGGTCACCAGATTATGCAGCGTTTCATCGATCGACAAATCCAGGGTGCGGGTATCGATCAAGCCGACCTGGCCATTTTTAACCATCTCGTTGAGCTGATGGCTGAGCAGTTGATTCGGGCTTTTTTCAAACGCCGCAATCACGCCCAGCTCGCCAACCCGAACCCCTTCGGCCAAAAAATGTGTCGCCAGCACGGTTTTCCCGGAACCGGACGGGCCGACCACCAGCAGCGAATAGGCAATCGGCAGGCCACCGCCCATCATGTCGTCCAGTGCAGGAACCCCCATCGACAGGCGTTTATCTCCCTCCACCTGAATATTTGCATTGGTGCCGGAGGCAAGAATCGAGCGAGGAAAAATCTCCACGCCGCCATCGCTGATGCGAAACGTGTGCAGGCCCGGGCTCTGCGCCTGGCCGCGCATCTTGATGACTTGTATCTTGCGCACCATCGCATCACGGTGCACATGCTGCGACAGCCACAGAATGCCGTCGGCCACCGTAAACACAGGGCTGGATTCCGCTTCCGGCGTCAGATATTCGCCAATCAAGAATGTTGTTGCCTGCCAGCTGGTCATTTGCATGCCCAGCTGCTGCACGAAATGCTGCAGGTCGGAGACATTCCCATCCACAGCCTTTGACGACTGGACCACCGAGCGGAATGAATCGACAATTACCAGGCTCGGCGAAAAGGCTTGTACTTCCTCGGTGATGCGCGCCAATACCCGGTCGAAATCGCCATCCAGCAAATCGGCAGCCAGATTGACGAACTTGATCGAGTGGTTGATTTTATCGAAATCAAAAAATGGAAACTGCTGCTGATAACGCAGCATCTTCAATGGCGACTCCCCCAGCACCGTAAAAAACAATGCCCGGCGATCAGGATTGGCCAGCGAAAACATGATCTGGTGCGCCAGCGTGGTCTTGCCGCTGCCGGGTGTACCGGCAAGCAGGTTGAATGAAAATTCCGGCAGGCCACCGCCCAGCAACTGGTCCAGGCCCGGCACACCCGTTGCCAGGCGGCGTATGGCGACTTTGTTACTCATCTTTGATTTCCTTTACAGCGGGTTCCAAGGCGTCATCACCCCAGGCCGAACGCAGAATGCTGGTAATTAGGTGCTCGCCAATCAACCCGGTCAGTATGTCGATGAAGGTGATCAGTAGGCTAATGCTGGCTTGACTGGCTTCCGCGAACTCGCGTTCGTCCAGGCACTTTTTCAAGGCGGCGAAGCGGGAAGCGGTCGGCTCCGCCATGGGAACGGCGCAATGCGCCAGCCATGGGAATGTCACCTTGGTCAGGTGGATGCTTCTTGCATACAGCGAGTCAAACCCGCCTTCGCCAATCAGGGAAATGAGCTGGACAGCCAGCAGCTCCCATAGCTGCATGCTTTGCTCCAGATAAGCATCAGGCCGCTGCATTACGGCCCGTTGGATCATCTGGTGTCTTGGCGTATCAATTATTGCCATAAAATAGTTTTAAACAAATACAAGCACATAATGAAGGTTCGATTACGCCGCCAAGAAAAGGGCAATGATCTATCTGCGCGGGACCCGCATCGACTTGTCGCGAGTTATAAAAACACCCTATCACTCGCAGTCCCCGCTGCAATGAGATGCATCAAGGGCTCAATGGCAATCGGCTTGACCAGATAATGATCAAACCCCGCCTCGATGGCACGGGCCCGGTATTCCGGCTGATTATAGCCGGTCAGGGCAATACAGTAAGGTGCGGGTGTTACTGCAAGGCGGCGCAGCTGCCTGACGACTGCATAACCATCCAGGCCAGGCAAGCCGATATCGCACAGGATGACGTCATAGCTATTCCGGGTTGCCAGGGCGAGTCCGGCTACCCCGTCCAATGCGCTGGTGATGGTATGCCCCGCCAGCGCCAGCAAGTGATGCAAGGTTTCATTGGCGTCGGCATTGTCTTCAATCAGTAATATGCGACAGTGGCGCGCCGGGACTGCCGGCAATGCCGGACTGCATTGCTGCGGCAGCGGTTCAGCGGCAAGCGGCAGCCGCACGATAAATTCACTGCCCAAACCAGGGCCGTCGCTGCGCACCTTGACGCTGCCGCCGTGCATTTCTGTGATATTGCGTACCAGCGACAAGCCGATACCCAGCCCGCCCTGGGAGCGGTCCAGCGAATGGGGCCCTTGCGTAAACAAGTCGAAAATGAAAGGCTGGAGATCCGGCGCCATGCCCACGCCGTCATCCTTGACCGATACTGTGACCGTGTCGGCCAGCGTGTGCGCCGACAGCATAATGCATCCTCGTTCCGGCGTAAATTTGCTCGCATTGATCAGCAAATTTGAAATCGCCTGCGCCAGCCTGACCAGGTCGCCGTCAATTCCCACAGGATCGGCCGGCAGTTCGATGCTTAACTGCTGCTGGCGTTTGTCGATGAGGGGTTGGCTGATTTCGACGCTGCTTTCGATGATTTCCGACAGCAGGATGCGGTTTTTTTTCAAAGTGATCTTACCGCTGCTAACACGCGACGCATCCACCAAATCATCCACCAGGTGCGTCATATGATTTACCTGACGACTAATGATGCCATGCACCTGCGGCAGTTGCGGATGCGCCGCCGTGATCTTTCCCAGTAACGCGTTGGCCAGCATAATCGGCGCCAGCGGGTTGCGCAGCTCATGGGCCAGCATCGACAGAAATTCTTTCTGCCGCTGATTGCTCGCCTCGGCTTGCGCCTGCAACTCTTGCGCGTGGACTGTCGCGATGACCAGATTCTGGTTTGCTTCGCGCAGCTGCAAAACAAGGGCTTCGAGGGCGCCCTGTTTTTGTGTAACGTCAGTCACAATAAAACCCAATCAATTGATTAACGCTTGCTCATTCTGCCGAACGCCTAAGACAAAGCGTAGTTTCCGCACACCATACTCTCTTTTACGCTACATAAAATTATTTCAACTATTAATACAGTGCAACAACAATTCTGACAGCACAACAAATACAAATATCGTACTTTTCATGGTTCTGTGCATGTTTTCACTTGGGCAGACGGGTTACCAGCTTCAGGCGAGACAATAAAGTTTATTTCACGCAATCTTTTATCTTGCCGTAACCAGATGCACGCAAGCTTAAACTCGCGTAAAAAGTTGTGTACGGCGTTGGCACCATTTGGAACCCTAAAAAGATGATTTACGGCACTCTCTTCTCTCGCGGCAGCTTGATAGTGAAGGCCGTGCCGGAGTCTTCGCTGGATTCCGCCATGATGGTACCGTGATGCGATGCCGTGACTTCGCGCGCAATGAACAGACCGAGACCCAAGCTGGTGGATGGCCGCCCTTCCTCCTGTCCCTCGCCGGACAGTTGCACCAGCGGGTCGAAAATCGCTTGCAGCGCTTGCGGTGCAATAACCGGACCGAAATTCCTTACCTGAACCATGATCGTGTCAGGCATGCCTTGCGCGAGTATCTTGACCGGCTGATCCTTGGTTCGATATTGCGCGGCATTATTCAACAGATTGGTAATTGCCTGCTGCAATCGCACACTATCGAACGTACCGGTCATATCGCCCATTGTTTCCAGCTCAAACGGACAATCCGGATGCGCCGCACTGGCGTCATGCAATGCTGCCTGGCAGATATCTTTCACATCGGCTTGCTGCAGCGTCAAGGGCATTTCCTTGCCGAGCTGGGTTCGTGCATACTCGAGCAAGTCATTGACCATCGTCGTCATGGTGGCCGCGCTTCTTTTCACCCTGGCGCCCACTTCCGGCGTGCGCTCCGCCGCCGCATTTGGCATGACAAGGTAGTCTCCAGCCATTGCCATTGCAGCCAGTGGGCTGCGCAAATCATGGCCAAGAATAGCCAGGAAGGTATCCCGTATTCGCTGGCCCTGATCAGCATAGGTGACAGCGGACTCTGCGAGCGCCTGGTCGATGGTTTCGTTGAAGCGCACCATGTCGTTTGAGCTTGCTTCATTAATCTGCGTCACATGCGGCAACCACAGACGCAGCACAGTCGCTCGCAATGCGCGGTATTCCGCGATCAGCTGCAGCAATGAAAAGCCGCTGGCCTGACGCAAATTGCCATGCGTGGCCGCGGCACTTTCAGTGCCTGGCGCTGCCGGCGCACCCGGCTCCATGCCTTTCGATTTTTCATACTGCTGTTTTGCGCTTTGGTCAGTCTCGATATCTTTTGTCAGCGCCGTCAGAATCTGCTTGGCGTGGTCCCGTAGCGCCAGGTCGGACATGCCGCTTGCCGCAGGCAGCTGGGTCCGGGCGAACGCTTCCCACTCCACCAGGATTTCTTCCATATTGTCATTAATAAAGCGCGATAATTTCATTCGGTTCCTTTATTCGGCATACCGAGAACAGGCGACGCGCGCCAAAGACTACTTCGGGGGAATTTGCAGCCAAACTCCTGACACTGCACTGCATGCCATTGGCTTCCATTAATGATGGACCAGAAATAGCATCATAAGTTGTGTGCATTTAGCCACTGTGCATGCCTGGATCTATAAAAATCAAACATCAAACGCAATGCGGCGCCAGTCCAATACCCGGAAAAAACTGCCTTGACGAGGTGTAATGGCCTAGACGATTTAAAATGTTTATCCAGTATTAACCAAGAAAAATTACATATGGGCAGGTGACTTGCCAGCGCAAAGCTGGATCAGCCAGGCATGATGCCGGATTAAAATCAACCCGCATCCTCAAGACCGGTCTTCAATATAAAAAACCGCCCCGTCAGTGGGGCGGCTCACAGCGGCGCTGAGCATCCGCGCTATTTACTGATTACGAACTCAATTGCGGCGTGGGTTGTTGGGATTGCTGTCGAAACGATTGGACACGCCATCGCCGTCACGGTCGCGATCAACCCGGTTTGCCACACCATCATGGTCACGGTCGCCACGGCCATTGCCGCGGTTTGCATCATGGCGCTTGTCATGACGTTCGCCACGCTGCCAGCCGCCACGATTCAACTGCCAGCCATTGTTACCTTGCTGCCATTCAGGACGCTGATAGTAATGACCGGCACGTGCCCGCTCCCAATGGCCTTTGGTCCATACATGCCTTCTGCCATTCCAGTTCCAGTAACCAGGCGTCCACTCATAGCCACGGCGTGCGGCCGGCACTCTTTCATAGCGTGGTGCAGGCGGCGCATTGACGATGGCGACTTGCCGGACTTGGCTACGCTGCCAGCCGCCGCGGTCCAGCTGCCAGCCGTTATTGGCTTGTTTCCATTCAGGGCGCTGATAGTGATGGCCATCGCGTGCGGATTCCCAATGACCTTCGCTCCATACATGCCTTCTGCCGTCCCAGTTCCAGTAACCAGGTGCCCACTCATAACCGCGACGTGCAGCGGGAACCGCTTCATAGCGTGGCGGAGGCGGCGCATTGCCGATCACGATACTGACGCCGACTTGTGCTATTGCTTGCGCAGGAATAAACGCAGCACTACTGACGATCATGATCGCTGCGGCAGTACTAAGGATTCGTTTCATGTATATCTCCAAATGATTTGTATGCAGCTCAATATATAGCGTTGCCAGGGCAACGCAATCAGTGATGCATTTGCTTACAAGATATACATTTGGTGGTGGACGCTCTGTGCGCCAGCGTACCGATGGCCAAACAGCCGATTGCGCTTTGACAGGAAGCCATCACCGTACCGGTAGGCTGCAGCCTGAATCGCTGCCTCGCAGCGTCAGCCCGCTTCGCCAACGAATGTCGGCGCATCTTGGAACGGCCTTGAATCCATAGGTATGTCAATGTAAAAGGTGGTGCCCCGGTCTAATGCGCTATCGACGCCGACGCTGCCGCCATGACTTTCCGCCACGCTGCGCACATAGGCCAGGCCAATCCCCCAGCCTGGCTTGTCGCCTTCTTTGGCAGCAATCGCGCGCTGGAATACCTGGAAAACATACTCCAGCTGTTCAGGCTGAATCGGCTTGCCCTGGTTATGGACCGACAGCATCATACGTCCATGCACCGCATCGAGCTTGACCCGGATAGGCGTGTGCGCAGCGCCATACTTGATCGCATTGCCAACCATATTTTCGATCGTGCGCTTGATCGCTTCCCGATCCCACCAACCCGTGACATTCGTGCCGATGACTTGAAAGCGTGGGCCGTGCTTGACCGTGAACTGTTCGCACACTTCCTTTGCCAGCGCCACGACATCGAACTCTTCCAGACGAAGCCGCAAGCGCTCGCCACTCTGGAACAACATCGAATCGAGCAACTCCTGAATCATTCCATCCATGCGATTAAGGTTGTCGGTGATGCGGCCGGCGAAATCCTTGATCTTGTCCAGATCCGACGAACGCTTGATCAGCTCGGCAGCGACATGGGCAGTCGATAGCGGGTTCCTCAAGTCATGCGTCAGCGTGGCGACGAATCTTTCGCGCAACGCTGCCTGCACAAGCGCGAAGGCATTGACCGACTCGCGTATCGCGTCATCGATGGACACATTGATGATAAATAATTCGTCATTATCGAGCTGTACGCCATTGAGCTTGAGGACATCAAAAATTGTCCATCTAAGCAGTTGATATTCAGAAATGACCGCTTGCGCATTGTAATTCGTCAGCCGCGCGCGTTCACCGCCATGCTCGGAAGCGATGGTGCTGCCTTCATTGCCTTGTGTTCTTGGATAATCAGGCGTAATTGCCTGGGCAAGATTGCTGTACAGGCTAGGGAAAGTATTGATCAGGATCGGCTTTGGCAACTGTTCGGCTTCCTTGACGGTTTGCCGCAGTCTTTTCATCCATTCCAAGAGGACTTCATCCCGCAGCTGATGCATGCTTCTGGCATTCGCAGAAAGCCGGTCAAGGTTCAAATTCTGATCGCTTGCCAGAGTCATATCAATTTCCATTTTCTAATTCAACAGCAACCAATCTTCACTTAATTGTAGCAATACGTTTTGAAGTAACACGAATGATAAGATCAAAATAAATAAATCCATGCGAAAAAATCCGCACCATTCATGCCAGCTTCCAGCAATTCCGTTAATTGCATTCTCCATTGAATTGAAAGGATAAGAAAAGCCTGCATTTCCGTTTTGCACACATACCCACCTGGAACCGGTCGGCATGACGATGTTTCCTCTACTCAATAAGGCCACTTGCAATGCGAGTTGACCGCCCTATTGAGAGGAAACAACTTACCCATCGCTATCTTCATATGCTGGATATGTAATTTGTGTGTTCTCGACATGCGCAAATGGCGTCAAGCCATGGCTTCTGCGCTGGTTTGGACCGAGAATGTCTTCGACCTCCACTCCTCTCACCAGCAATGCGTCACCGACCATCGACCGGTGGCAGCGCCAAGGAACTGCTTCGGCACACATGAGCCCGCAACGTTCCTGGTGCGCTAGGTCAGCGACCCATTCCACCGCCTGCGCGAATTCTGCTGACTGCATATAGTCCGCGTAACCACGGAATGAACGGTTGCGCCAGCCAGCGTTAATCGAATCTTTACGCGCATGCCGCAGCCCGCCCAAAGCGGCCAAATAGGTATAGTCGATGCCTGCCGCATGTAAGGATGCTGATAAAAGCTCCTGACCGAATTGCGGATTATG
>JAKFFK010000254.1:0-4196 GCA_036675285.1 Paucimonas sp.
CGAAGGCGCTTCATCGGCGCTGCATTTCGATGCGGTTGTGATCGCTACCCAGGCCGAACGCGCCGCCGAATTGCTGTCGACAACCCCCGGCGCGGCGCGTCTGCCGGATTTCGAGTATGAACCGATCACCACCTGCTATCTGCAATACGAGCCGCACATCAAGCTGCCTCAGCCTTTCCTGGCCCTGCTGGATGATGCGGCCAGCAATACCTGGGGACAATTCGTCTTTGACCGCGGTCAGCTGGCGCCTGACCAGGCCGGCTTGCTGGCGGTGGTGGTCAGCACGTCGGCAAATGCCATCGAATCGGGACAGGACGCGCTGATTACGGCAGTCGCCCGGCAACTGGCCGAAGCCTTCCGGCTGCCGGCATTGGCGCAGCCACGCTGGAGCAAGGTCATTTCAGAAAAGCGCGCCACGTTTGCCTGCACCCCTGCGCTGGCGCGCCCTGCAGCCAGTAGCGGCCTGGACAATCTATTCCTGGCCGGCGATTACATCGCCAGCGATTATCCAGCCACCCTGGAATCGGCTATTCAAAGCGGCGTCGAAGCAGCCCGCCTCATCGACTCCTGAATTTGCATCAGTCCAGCCACAGGCAGCACCACATCTCATAAGCATCCCGGCACGGCCAAGCTGGCCTTGCGCGGCCAGCCGGGCTGTCTGGCTTGCGCACCCATTCGCCGATCCGGGCATTGGCGGCAAAAAAGATTGCATGATTTACATCAAACTATATCTTTTGCTCTAATGCTATAAAACGCCAACACACTGGCTTGCAGCAAGTGCCCTGCCCTGTACCGGCATGCGTGTGGAGTGCATCTTGGGTCACCCGCATACGGTGCCGAAAGTTTCCTCTACCAGAGACGATATGAACCAGAAAACCTGCCTCTTCTGTATCGGCACTGCTTCAGAAACCATCAGAATCATGCCCTTGTATCGTGTACTGAAGGAACAGGGAAACCGGGTGGAAATTCTCCAGGCAGGATGGGAAGATCCGGCAGTACGGATGTTGCATCAGGTCTTTGAGATGCCGGTACAGACAATCCTTGAATTGCCACCCCATCCCAGGCAACAGTTGGCGGCTGCGACCATACTGGAACAGGTCGACAGGGGCGTTGCGGCAATCGCGCCGGATATGATCATTGTCGAAGGCGGATCGGCCACTGCACTGGCAGCAGCCCTTGCCGGCCATGCGCACAACATACCCGTTGCCCATTTGAATGCCGGAAGGCGCAGCCATCTCGAGGTGCCTGCGACCGAGGAAAAAACCCAGGAATTAATTGCCAGGCTCGCCCACTGGCACTTCACCGCCACCGAGCAGGCGATGTGTAATTTGCTGGAAGAACGCATCCCGCCGACGCGCGTCTATGAAGTTGGCGATACCCTGATTGATGCTGCCCACTGGACTCGGGAACACTTGCATGCGTCCACGCCAGGCAAAGCCTATTCGCTGCCCGACAAGCTGCGTGATTTCCTGTTTCAGTGCCGGTCGCGGCGGCTGATCCTGGTGGCCACGGAGCATCAAGACACGGGCGAACAGCAGATATTCCATCTGGCACAGGCGCTGTCTGGCAGCCTTGAGCAGCACACGGAGTCCCTGGCGGCGTGGCTGACTGGCACCGGCCTGCAGCCGCTTGCAGATGCGGCAATGGCGCATTATTGCCCATCGGGCCACGAGCGGATTTGTTTGACCGGGCCACTTCCGTATCCGGGGATGGTAGACCTGCTATCCCGTTGCAACCTGGTCGTCACTGATTCCGAATATATCGAACAGAATGCCTCTGCCTTCGGCAAACCGGTACTTTTCATTGGTAATCATGCCGGGCACCAGGAGCTGTTCAAGGCCGGCGGTGCGCTACTGACAGGCACCTCCGCAGCTGCCATCGGCAGACATCTGGAAGCACTGCTGTGCGATCCTGCAGCCCTACGCAATATGCAAGTGCACAGCAGTCCGTTTGGCGATGGCAGCGCAGCAAGGCGAATTGCTGACATTCTGTCGATCGTGAAATGAGGTGAGCGGCGATGCGCGCCGAGCATAAAACCGATTTTTCCGGATGCTTATGTCGAGGCACGCGCTTGCACTTCAGCACTGATCATACGTCCATGCTGATCATGGTGTGCCACCATACGCCGCGCGTTGCTCCATTTCGACACTTCTTCCATGGGTAACTGCGCATAATCCGCAACTTCATCAAGGCCGACAGGAATCGGCCGGGTGCGCCGGTTTACGTCATGAAACCGAACGAATTCGACACGGGCCCATAGCAACAAACCGCCCCCCATTGCCAGGACCACGCAGGAATACACAAGGGCCAGACGCCCCACCTCTGCTAACTGCTGCGCGGCGCCGCTGCCAATGAAATCGCCGTATGCAAAAATGCCGAGTAACCAGAACGCCAACGTAACAAGCGGCAGCCATAAATAAATCCACATCATCCAGAAAATAGCGGTAACGCATGCCCACCCGAACCGTTGCGGCAAAGAAGCGAGCGAGGGTTGCTCAAAAATCAGTGTTTTCATAAGTCACTTCAGGCAAATGAGAAGCTTGCTTGGCCGCGATCTTTCCTCGCCCTCTTTCCAGAGACAATGGATTGGCAGGCAACGGAGCATCGATTTGTGAATTCAATTTTGTCTGGCTGGTGGGCGTGCGCAATCCCCGGTCCGGGCTGGTCCAGATGGCACGTTTGCCGTGCGCGCGCATCAGCACTTTCGGCACGGCCCAGACAGTAGTGCACATATTCAGCATCCAGTACGCCAGCGGATACCAGATCATCCAGAAATAATGCCGGAATATCTGATGGTCATAGCGACGATCCAGGAACATGCTGGTCAGTATCTGCAACAGACACGTGGTGCCGATCAATACGCCGTGCCAGCCAGGAACAATCGTGATTTGCCAACGCAGCGGCATCTCCACGAATAAACCGACAAACCAGATCACCAGCACCAGCGCCATCGCATAGGCCCAAAATACCGACACCGCGTACTCGAAATAAACCGCTACCATGCGGCGCAGGCGCCAGGTCCGCAGCACATGCCGGTATTTCTTCATGACTTGCATGCCGCCCATGGCCCAGCGCAAGCGCTGTTTCCATAAGCCGCGCAGGGTCTCCGGCATCAAAATCCAGCACAGTGCGCGCGGTTCAAAGCGGATATCCCAGTGGTTGGTCTGCAGCTTCCAGCTGATATCGATATCCTCGGTCAGCATGTCCGGGCTCCAGAGGCCGATCTGGAACAATGCGCGCTTGCGAAACATCGCCACCACGCCGGACACTGTAAACACCCGACCATAGATGCGCTGGGTGCGCTTGATCAAGCCGATAATCGAAGAAAACTCCCCTACCTGCAGGCGCCCGAGCAAGGTCGATCGGGTACGGATACGCGGATTGCCGGTGACGGCGCCAACTCGATGCCCATTCATGAAATGCGGCAGCATCCAGGCAATCACGTCCTGGTCCAGTACCGCATCGCCGTCGATGCATAACAGGAATTCTCCTCTGGCGAATAGCGCAGCGGTATTCAATCCGACCGCCTTGCCCTGATTTTTGGCTTGATGGATCACTCGCAATGCGGGATATACATCGATCAGTTCATCAAGAATCGCGCCGGTATTATCCTTGCTACCGTCGTTGATGCAAATAATTTCAAAGTTTGGATAATTCAGCGTCGACAGTGCGGCAACGACTTCGCGGACATTCTCTTCTTCGTTGTAGCATGGGACGATCACCGATACCAAGGGTGTCGTGCCCAATTGCGCCAGGGGGTCCTTGATTTGCCAGCTTTTGCGTTCGTAACGAAGGTAATACGTGATACCGCCGATCATCCACATATACGCCATGAACAGCGGATAATAAAACACGAAATCGAATAACAGGATATCGAGTTTCATGTTTAACGCCATCTCGGAATAGTTTCAGCCGAAATGACCGGTTTGATGATTGACTCGTCCGGCGCATTGCCGTGGAAATCATCCGGATAGTAGCCAAAATGGCGTGCTCCCTGTAGGTGCACTTGCCGCAGCTGCGCGGCCAGCGTTGCCGATGGAATTGCCTGGCCGGTTTTCCAGTCGCGGCTTTGCAGCTCGAAAACCGTCTTGTCGAGCGCGCCGGGAATTTCCTTGATCTTGCCGACCAATTCACGCAGCCAGGCATCCGGATCAGTTGCACTCTCCATGTAAGGCATCGCCATGACCGCCGTGAAA
>JAKFFK010000188.1:0-4191 GCA_036675285.1 Paucimonas sp.
CCCAGCAACCGCGTGATTGAATTGGGAACCCAGGTTGAAATCTAGTGGCGTCTGCACGCCTCTGTGCCGAAATGAGAGATGATGGGCGAAGCATCCGGGTGATTGAAATCGGTGCAAGCCTGCGGCAGACAGCAACCAGCATGCTTATTGGCCTATTGTCTGAATGGCACTGAAACGATGGCGCCATGCATATTGAAAGACAGTGGGGATTCAAATTTTATTGAAAAGCCGCGAAATTGCATGGGATGGAAGGCCATCATGTTGTTTTTAACGGTTTTCGGTAGGGAATATCACTTTTTTCAAGCTTGTCCGACTAGCATCCTCAATTAAGCTAAGGGTATAATTTTCCTCATGGACAGACTCGAAGCTTTCAGAAATATCGCGGCCGAAGCGGCACGGGGGGAGATGGTTTTCCCCACCAATGTCAATGCTTCGCTCAAAATTCAGCAGGCACTGAATGATCCTGATTGCCATATGGAGCTTGCCGCCAAGCTGGTGATGACCGAACCGCTGCTGGCTGCGCGTACGGTGGCCATTGCCAACTCGGTTGCCTACAACCGCTCCGGCAGTGAAATCACCAATGTGCGTGCAGCCGTCATGCGGCTCGGCTTCCGTACCCTGCAATCGCTGGTGGCTGCGGTGGTTGTGCGCCAGATCGGCAGCACGATTGCCAGCCCTGAATTGCGTGAAAAAGTTAACCAGTTGTGGGAACACACTGCGCATGTTGCGGCACTGGCGCATGTAATTGCCCGGAAGGTGACCCACCTTGACCCGGAAACGGCATTGTTTGCCGGGATTGTGCATGAAGTAGGCGGATTTTATTTGCTCTCCCGAGCTGAAAAATATCCCGGTCTGCTGGATGGTGATCCCGAGGCGTGGGCCGAATATGGCGAGAAAATTATCGGTCGTGGCGTCTTGAAAAAACTGGCCGTGCCGGAAGCAGTCACCGAAGCAGTGGAGTCGCTATGGTATGGCTATCGCGCCATGCCGCCCGAAACTCTCGGGGATACCCTGGTACTGGCCAATGATCTGTCGCCGGTTGCATCGCCTTTGCATGAATCGGCTGGCGCAACCACAGCGTCATCGGCGAGCACCATCGATTTCGTGGTTGGCGAGGGAACACTGTCGAGCATCCTTGAAGAATCCGAAGAAGAAGTCAAGGCACTGACTGCTGCGCTGATGTTTTAAACCAAGATTTCAATTGCCGATAGATCGTTGTGCAAAAAATCCGGACGATTTGTCTGGTCGCTCAAGGTCTGGAAGGATCGCTGCCTGACCATCATGATTACTCCCGGCTATCTGGTCCCTTAACCATTGTTGCGTGCCTCGCGTTGCACTGATACCGAAGCGCAGGTCCTGATAGCATCAATCAACCGGTCGGCATCGACCGGTTTTACCAGATGCATGTCAAAACCGGCCTCCATGGCGAGCCGCCGATCATCTTCCAATCCATATCCAGTCAGTGCAATCAACTTGATATTGCGGGTAGCCGGATCGGTGCGCAGGCGGCGCGCCACTTCATAGCCATCAATGCCAGGCAGGCCGATATCGATCAGCGCGACGTCCGGCTGGTGTGCCGAAGCGCTGGCCAACCCGTCCAGGCCGTCGACAGCCGTGAATACCTGATTGCCGTAAGCCGCGAGCATCATTGCCATCATCTCGCGTCCATCATCATTGTCTTCAATCAGCAGCACGCTACAGCTGATATCGGACGGCGTATCGGCTGAGCTGTCGGCCAACCGCGTGCCACTGGACTCGATACCTGTGTCTGTGGGCAGGCAAATGACAAATGAACTGCCGCTGCCGTGGCCTTTACTGTCGACCGATATGGAGCCATCGTGTAGCGAGACCAGCTGACGTACCAGTGCCAGGCCAATGCCGAGCCCGCCTTCCGAGCGGTCCAGCGAACGGTCGCCCTGGACGAAAACGTCAAATATATGCGGCAGCAGATCGGCAGGGATGCCTACACCGGAATCGCGCACCGTCAACATCACATCACTGGCGACAGTGCGGATCTCAATGTCGATAGCGCCGCCGACCGGCGTATATTTGAGCGAGTTGTCAAGAATGTTGGTGATGACTTGTTCCAGGCGGGCTGGATCGGCTTGCGTCCATGCCGGTTCGGTATGCAGATTCACTGTATATGACGCGGTCCGCCCGGTGATCTTGAGCGTTTCCAGGCAGGCGTCGACCAGCCTGGATAAATCAATCCGCCGCTTTTCGAGCAATATTTTTCCAGACATGACTCGGCCAAGATCGAGCAGGTCGCCGACGATGCGCTGCAAATGCTGGCTTTGACGTTGGATTACGTCTTTGGCGCGATTGATATCGGTCGACTTGGCACTATCGGCATCGATCAGTGCCGCAGCGCTGCTGATGGCGCTTAACGGGTTGCGCAACTCATGACCGAGCATCGCGAGAAATTCATCCTTTGCCTTGTTTTGCTGTTCTGCCAATTCCCGCTCGGAGATTTCCAGCTCAAGCCGGGCATTGATGTTCAGTAGTTCGCAGGTGCGCCTATCCAGAACGGTTGTCTGTTTTTCCAGCTCCAGATTTTTCTTTGCCAATGCCACAAATACCGACAGCTTTGCCTTCAATATCTGTGGAATGATGGGCGTGAACAAATAATCCACAGCACCGGTCTGATAACCCTTGAGACGATCCATTTCATCCGCATGGTAAGCCGTGACGAAAATGATGGGAATGGATGCCGAACGCGCACGCAAATGAATCGCCTCTGCAGTCTCGAAGCCATTCATGCCGGGCATATTTACGTCCAGCAAAATAACCGCAAAGTCATGGTGCAAAACCTGGCGTAGCGCTTCCTCGCCCGATTTGGCTGAAACAATCTGGTAATCGGATTCTTTTGCCCATTCTGAAAGCAGGCCTACCAGTGCCAGCAAGCTGCCTGGATCGTCATTGACAACCAAAATTTTAGGAATATCTTCTTTGGGCACAGGTCTACTCGTTGCGAAGTGAATGGGGGATTTTATCGCTAAGCTGTGGACTGCGCGCATAACGGTGTTAATTCTTGTTTCATTAGTAGGGAAATTCCACTGAACGACTTGCTTTCTGGACTATCTAATGCAGTTGAAAAGTCTTCGCCTTCCTCCAAAATCAAGACCGCTTGCGTCTTAATCCGAGTAAATAACCCTCTTATCTGTAATGGGAAGCCATTTTTCCAAAAAGACTTTACGTTTTACCGTATCGCAATTTAATTTGCACCCAAATAGATTTGATAAATCTCAAATCTATTGCGTATCTGTAATTCCATGCGATCAGATCGGTTAATCGTGTCTTGCCAGGAATTCTATTGCATATGAGAATGTCAAAAAATCCTCTCAAGGCTATCCCCCGTATGAATACTGTTGCCGACCTCCCTGAAACCCTTGACTTGCGCCAATTGCTGGCTGCATTAACCGCACTCAAAAAAGGCGATTTTTCGGTCCGCATGCCCGCTGACTGGACCGGCTTGAGTGGCAAGATTGCCGATACCTTGAATGAAGTCATGGAAAACAGTGATCAGATGGCAAACGGGCTGGTCACTGTCAGTCGCGTCGTTGGTCGTGAGGGGCGACTATCCCAGCGCGCGGCGGCGCCACCGGTTGGCGGTCGCTGGGCCACCATCGTCAATTCGGTCAATACGTTGATTGACGATCTGGTGCGGCCTACCACTGAAATGGCGCGTGTGATTGGCGCCGTGGCCAAAGGTGACCTGTCGCAGGCTATGTCACTGGATGTGGATGGCAGGCCTTTAAAAGGCCAGTTCTTGCGTGCAGCATCGACTGCCAACACGATGGTGGACCAGTTGTCGTCGTTTGCCTCGGAAGTTACGCGGGTGGCGCGCGAGGTGGGCACCGAAGGCAAGCTGGGCGGCCAGGCGAACGTACCCGGCGTGGCCGGTACCTGGAAGGATTTGACCGATAACGTCAACTCGATGGCAGGTAACCTGACCGGGCAGGTGCGCAACATTGCCGACGTGACCACCGCAGTGGCCAATGGCGACTTGTCGAAAAAGATCACAGTGGACGTGCGCGGCGAGATTTTGCAGCTCAAGGACACGATCAATACCATGGTGGACCAGTTGCGCTCGTTCGCCTCGGAAGTCACGCGGGTGGCGCGCGAGGTGGGTACCGAAGGCAAGCTGGGCGGCCAGGCACACGTGCCGGGCGTCGGCGGCACCTGGAAAGA